>JBMNPD010000009.1:0-26329 GCA_050943415.1 Candidatus Dojkabacteria bacterium | reverse complement strand
AGCTTTCTAAACTTGTCATATCTTGGTAGAGAACTTTAAAAAAACCATGTAGAGCAAGCAATTTCATTCTTAATTCATCATCTCCTTCCTCTGATACTCCTGCTAATTCAAATGGATTCATTTTATGTCCTTTGTCTTGTGAGAAAGAGATATATGCTCCATTAACAGCTGCAGCTAATCTTTCATATTCTCGTTCAGGATCGATAATGATAATTTCGGTACCAAGCATCAGACTTCTTACAGCTTCTAATTTTACAAAGTAACTCTTACCTGCTCCAGATTTAGCAAAAACTACGGTATTTGCATTTTCTAGTTCAAACCTATCAAATATGACTAGACTTTTGTTATGCATATTTAACCCGTACATAATACCACGATCCATAGTTAACTCTGATGTTACAAAAGGAAATGTTGTAGCCAGCGAGGTAGTATCCATATTTCTAGTGATGTAGAGATTGTCAATGCCCAGTGGTTGTGTACTTACGAATCCTTGCTCCTGTTGTAGTGTTGCAGATTTAGCAGTTACATTGATTGCGGCTAGAGTAGATGTAACATTTCTAGCTATTTTTTCCAATTCATCCTTGGTTTTAGCATAGATTGTAATGTACATAGTGAAGTGGAAGAATTTTTCTGTCCCCTCTGCAATTGAATCTTGTAGCTGTTGGGCGTCAGAGAGAGCAACTTTTAGAGAGGGGTCTACTACTTTTCTTTCCTCCATTTGCGTATACAAAGTAGCTTCCATTTCTCCGATTTTTTTCTTAAGTTTGTCTAGTATTGTTTTAGAATCTACAGGATAGTAGAAAGTACTTATTCTTAATGAATGTTCAAAATTAATAATGGGAGATAACCAGTTTGGACCTACAAATCTCGGATATCCACTTACGAAGAGAGTTTTGAAATAATAGTCTCCCATTTGTAAATGATTAAAATCTACTTCTAAATCTATTGGTGCAATAATGTCTTGAGTAGAAATAGCTTTATCATTATCGAGAATAGGTGATGGTGTGGAAGAAGAATCTTCTTTTACTTCTTCCTTGTTTATTGTTCCTTCCTGTTTCTTTGGAGTAGTTTCCCCTTTTTCTTTGTTTTTCTTGTTAACCTTCTCAGCTATTGAATCAAGAAGTCTAAACAGAAAATTTTTCTTAGGCTTTTTCCCCTCATCGTGCTCTTTTAGAGGATCAAAGTATCTGTTTCTATTGTCGTTAGGATCTTTTTGTTGTTGAATCTTTGCAATTTCTGTATCTACAGTCTCTCTAAATTGAGCATATTTTTGTCCTTCTGTTTTAAGAAGATCTGCCTGCTTTTGCAAGGCTTCGGTAGACTTATTTTGGAATGTTCTATTGTAATTGTTTTTACTTAAATCTTCCATCTCTATTCTTCTTCTGGATTATATATTGTGTAAAATTCTGAAATTAATTCTTTGTCAGTTAACTGATGCCCAAACAATCCCATTCTACTTAATTGTTTAATAATATGATCTCTTTTAGGATAGAGAAAAATCTTTGCTTTTTCTAGAAGTTGTCCAACTTCCATCTTCTTAAATTTTTCTTCTTCTTCCTTTGTCTTTTTAGATTTCAGTATAGATACACCAGGTAATTGTCCTCCAGGATAGTATGGAATTACTATGAAGAAACTTTTGTCTAATACATCATTCTGTACAATTAAATTTTGTACGAATTTTGAATATATTTCTAATTGCTTTTTCAAACCTTCGCTCATTTCTCTTTGTTTTTGTAAATTCAAATAGTCGATATAGCTACTTATATCTATTCTTTTAGTTCGTATGAGAATTTGGATTCGGAAGTTTAGGGAATTTAGTAATCCCGCGAATGCGTAGATTTTATTATCTTGTTCATATTCTGCTAGAAGTTCAAAGTTTATGGAGGATGTTTGGATGACCATTGCTACGCTACCATTTTTGTTTATGACTAAATCATCGGCAATCTCCTTTATTGCTAGGTGTTCTTGAGTTGATGCGGTTGCTCTTGCGCGAGCATTTTTATCCATATTTACAAAGCGTTTATCTTAATTGGTAATCTATTATTTACATTTTTCATTATTATTTCAACAGAAGGAAATGTATATTGTGGATGTTGAAATGTCAAATTGTAAATGCCTTCTTCCCATACTTGATTAGTCAAGAAGTAACCATTTGGACCTGTTTTATTAGCGTAGATAATTTTGTTTTCCGAATCTCTTAAATAAGCAATGACATTTGGTATTGGTTTGAAATCTTGTGTACAAAGCCAGCAGTTTATATTACCAGGCAGATTATCCATACCTTTTGTACTGAATTGATAGTTAGATATATTTTCATCAGTAATGAGTAGTTTTGAGGGATCGAGTTGTTGTACTTTCTCTTCTGTTTTAGTCTCTAAAATATCCATTTCATCTTTGACTTGTTCTATGTTCTCTTTAATTTTCTCTGTTTTATCTAAGCCAACACCAATGATCTTTTTCTTCTTTTTCTTTTGGTCTTTGTGAATTAGGGTTCCATCTTCTGTGGGTTTTACAAGAGGTTTAATTCTTTCTTCTTTCATTTCTTTGTTTAGCCAAGTTCTCTGTGTAGGGTTGTTTATAGCAGTGATGTAGCTCTGAATGAATTTGTCTGCGTCTTGGTCATTAATTGGAACTAATCCTAGAATGATGCCAATTGTAGAACTTACAATGCAGACAGGGACTCCAAGTAATGCAGGGATTATGTTCGATACGACTAAATATATCATTAGGCCACCAAAACCTACACCTACGGCTAGATAGGCAAATTCTTTTAAAGTGAATTTAGTAAATAATTTAAATTCTACATCTAAAACATTTTGTGGTATTGCGTGTTGTCTCATATAGGCAGATTCTACTAAAGTTTAGCAGAATATTAAAGAAATTAGTACATGTTTGTATAGGTTGTATAATGGAGGTATATGAAAGTTAGAAATAAAATAGAGGAGATTAGGATTTTTCGTTCATTAATGGGCGTTTCTTTGCTTGATGATGATATTTTTAGAATATGGGGTATTGGTAAGAAGAAAGAGAGTAAAAAGTTAGATTCTGTTTCTGAAGAGAAAATACAGATACTGCGTAAGAATTTGAATAAGCTGATGTTTTTCAATAAAGTGAAGTTTGTTGGAATTTCTGGCTCTGTTGGAGCTGGTTTTGCTAAGGAAGATGATGATATTGATTTGTTCATAGTTGTAGAGAACAATACTATGTGGTTATACAGGTTATACCTAGAGTTATACAATCTTTCTCACAATATGATTAGGTCTAAGAGGCATGGGGAGAATGTTAAAGATAAGTTTTGTATAAATCTAATAGTAGAGGAAAGAGGGCTGTCTTTTCCAAATGATATTTTTACTTTCCACGAATTGATGTTTCTGAAACCTGTATTTAATGAAGAGTATATTAAGTACATTTACGCGTGTAATGTTTGGCTTCTTAAGGAATGGGGTATAAGAAGTGATTTGTTAGAAAATAATGAGCGAGAAATTAGAAGTAATAATCTGTTAATTAGAGTTCTAAACTTCATAGCATATATATTTCAATTACTGTTTATGTTGCTTTCAGGACATAAACCAGATATTAAAAGAATTCGAGAAAATAACAGAATAGGGAGGATAGAATTCTTCCCAAAGAATTTTAGAGTTAAGAAAATACGTAATTTTGAAAAAGAATTACAAAGGAGGAATTCTTAATCTAAACTATTCAAATCAATCATCTGTGCCTGTTTTCTAATTTTCATTGGTAGATCTTTGTAGTTGATAAGAGTTATGAAAGTCTGTTGTTTTTCTAATCCTTTCTCATCAAATATAGAACTTGTATTCTCTTTATCTAACTCTGATGCTATATCATCTAGAAGTAGGATAGGGAAATAATCTAACTTTTCATTAACTATATCTTGAGTTCTAAAAATTAGCTTCCCTATTGAAAGTCTTTTCTCTCCTCTTGATCCAAATTTCCTAATATCCTTTCCATTGATTAGTTGCCAGTCATCTCTATGTGCTCCTACATTTGTACAACCGGTTGCAATATCTCTTCTTTTAGAATTTTCTAACGCATCATCTAGTGGTATATCACCATTTGATTTGTTGTACTTTATATGAATTTCATCAGAATATATTGCTTCTGCTATTGCTAATCTTTGCTTTTGTATTGTATCTGAAAGTTTCAAAAATTCAGAAGTCCAAAAGTTTAGTTGAACATCATTTCTAGCTATGATTCCGTAATCGTAGAATTTCTTAGCTAATTTTTTAAGATGTGCATTTCTGTGTCTTAATACTTTTCTAAACAGAGTTAAAGTTTCATTGTATTCGTAATCTACAGTACTAATTATTTCATCTAAAAATTTTCTCCTAGCAGATGATGAAATCATTAAAATCTCAATCTGTTCTGGATTGAAGATAGTAGATGCATTCTCTTCAAAAAATTTTCTTGGTGTTGTATTTCTATCATCTATTTTCAATATTCTTTTACTATCGTTTTTGAAGTAAGAGTATTTCTTTCCATTATTTGTAATCTCTATTCTAGTATGTTTGTCATGACCTTTTTGGTTTGTGTTAATGAATTCATCACTAATTGCCCAGGGAGATTTACCGTTTGTTAATAGATATATTGCTTCTAAAATGGTACTTTTACCTTTGGCATTATTTCCATGTAGTACCACGATATTCTTTTCAATATCCAAATCTAAGTTTTTGAATTTTCTAAAGTTTGTTAGCTTTATATTTGTAATCATTATGTTTTCAATATAGCAAGAAATGCATCTTGAGGTATATTAACTTGTCCAATCTGTTTTAATCTCTTCTTACCTTTCTTCTGTTTTTCTAACAATTTCTTCTTTCGAGAGTAGTCTCCTCCGTATAGCTTTGCAGTAACATCTTTTCTAAAAGCTTTTACATCTTCTCTAGCTATGATTTGAGAACCGATTGTAGCTTGAAGAGGAATAGAGAATTGCTGTCTAGGAATAACATTTCTCATAACTTCTAATAGTTTAACAGCTTTCGGTCTGGCATCTTCTCTTACTTCAAGGAAATCTAGGACGGATACTTCTTCGTGGTTTACTAGTATGGAGACTTTTACGATATCAGATGGGAAGTAGTCTATGAATTCATACTCCATTGATGCATATCCACTTGATATGTTTTTAATCTGATCAAAGAAGTTAGAAATTAATGAAGCTAAAGGCATATCGTATTCTAAAATAATATATTGATCAGAGAG
Organism: Candidatus Dojkabacteria bacterium; assembly: GCA_050943415.1. Classification (GTDB taxonomy): domain Bacteria; phylum Patescibacteriota; class Dojkabacteria; order SC72; family SC72; genus UBA5232. The sequence continues at coordinate 21,115 of JBMNPD010000009.1, read as the reverse complement.
ATGTATATCATTGTTTCCAGTATTAAGATATTTTGTGTTAACATATTGACCTCTTTTTAGTTGACATAACTTCATTAAGTCACCAATGTATGTATCAGGTGTCATTATTTCAATTCTTACCCAAGGTTCTCTAATCTCTTTAATCTCGACAGGGTCAGGTAGTTCTTGAGGTGTTTGAATAGTGATTTCTGTACCATCAGTCTTTGTTACTTGGTATTCTACTGTTGGAGCAGTAACAATTAAATCTACATCATATTCTCTCTCTAATCTTTCTTGTATGATTTCCATGTGTAAAAGACCAAGGAATCCGCATCTAAATCCTGAGCCTAGTAGGTTAGATCTTTGGCTAGTAAATGAAAGAGAAGCATCATTTAATGAAAGCTTAGTTAACGCTACCTTTAGATCTTCATAGTCATTTGGATTTGTAGGGAAGAATGTTGCAAACATATTAGGTTTTGGAATTTGATATCCATGTAAAGGTTCTGTTTCTGGCTTGTCTGATATTGTATCTCCAACAGTAAAACAGCTAATATCTTTCATCCCAGTTGCAATGTATCCTACTTCACCTGCATTTAACCTATCTACTTCTTCCAGATTTGGGTTAAATATCCCTATTTCAGTAGGTTTAAACTGCATCTGTTTTTGAATCATGTAGAGTGGGGTAACTTTCCCTGGAATGAATGAGATACTTCCATCAAAAAGTCTTACAGCTATGACTACTCCTCTATGTTCATCATAAAAAGAATCGAATACTAATCCTCTTAATGGCTTGTTAATATCTCCTGTTGGAGGGGGTGAGTGTTTAACTATTGCATCTAGAAGTAATTCAATATTTTCACCAGTCTTTCCAGATACTTTAATAATCTCGTCTTTACTAAAACCTAACAATGCTTCTATCTCTTTTTCCCTCTGCTCAATATTTGTATTTGGTAAATCAATTTTGTTAATAACAGGAATTAGTTTTAATCCTAACTCCATTGCTTTTCTTGTGTTCGAAATAGTTTGAGCTTGTATTCCTTGACTTGCATCGATTAACAACAAAGCAGATTCACAAGCTGCAAGAGAACGAGATACTTCGTATGAAAAATCAACATGACCTGGAGTATCTATCAAATTCAGTTCATACCCTTTCCAATTCATCTTACATGCTTGAAGCTTAATTGTAATACCCTTCTCTTGTTCAAGATCTAATCTGTCTAAAACTCTCTCTTTTCTCTTCTCTCTAGCCAGATCTTTATGTGTGGCTTCTAGCATTCGATCAGCAAGGGTAGACTTACCATGATCTATATGGGCAATGATTGAAAAATTTCTTATCTTTTCTAATCGCATGGACAACATTATATCATCAAAAGTGTTATGGAGAGGAATATTTACTTTGTTGATATATTCATTTTGAATTCTTCGGAGAACTGTATACTATTTAGGCTTTCTACTACCAAAAAGATTGTAATTTCACTATTTGGTTTTACAACAATCTCCTGTGTGTGAGTTATACCGTTATCTCCTTGTAGTTTGTAAGATTTGTTTTCAATATTTAGAAGAATATTTGATTTCGTATTAACAGCAGTGCTTCCATCAAATATGAATGTCTTCGATTCTGCTCCTTTATTTCTTATCTTAAGAATTGGCTTTGAGTATCTGTCTCCAGATCGTTTCCCTATATTAGTAGTATATTCAAATGTATCCTTATTCTCTAACTCTCGTAATTTTTCTGAAGTAAAAACTCTATGTTTTCCCTCAACCAAATCTATTACATAGCTAGATTGTGTAGTAACACCTAGTACATCAAGTTTCTTTAATTGCCTTGTTATTGGGCTTATGTTTATGACAGACAGAATAGGTATGACGAAAACAAGTACAAGTGCAACTATTATTACTGGTTCTAAGATTTTTGCTCCGATATCTTTTATTTTGGATGTCTTGTTTTGCATATGTCTAATAGTATATGTTTTCCTTAGGATATATCTTATCAGTTTCTAATTGATATGTCTTCATAGTTCCCCATATGGCGAGTATACCTATTACGAAAGCCATTTGCCCAGTCCAACTGTATCCGTTTCCTTGAATTGAGTGTGCTACTGTAATTGTTGAGGCTATGACTAAGAAGGAACTCCATATGAATATTTGCAAAAATGATGTGCCTTTTTTAGTTATCCATTTAAGTAGATTTAATTTGGTTATTTTTACGATTGTGCGTGGATTTTGGAAGGTTGTTTGATAGAGGAGTGTTCGTATCATCAAGTAGAACGTAGGAATACCAAGCATAGCTAACATTATTATATTTGACATAGAATTAACGAATATTGTGGAAGCAGGATCTGTATAGCAGATTTGTACAGAGTATATTCCCTCTACCTGGTTATCTATGTAGTAGTTAAGATTGTACAGCGCACTGACACCTAAAATTCCCAAGAACTTTGCTGCAATCATTATGATTGCAGGCCATATTGCTATTCTAAGTGTCTTTCTTAGAAGTTTTGACATTATCTTTGGACAGTTTGTTTAAATTTTTGGTAAGTCTAGATTTTAATCTATCTGCCTTACCTTTTTTAATTACATTCTTCTTTGCTGTTTTATCAAGAATCTTGTAGACATTCTTCATGTGTTTCTCTGCAGCAGTCAAATCACCTTTCTTTAGTAATACACCTTGTTTTTTTATAGACTTTTTCAATCTTTTTCTTAGTCTATCGTTGATAACATTCTTTCTTTTGTTTTTTCTTAAATCTTTTATTGAAGTTTTTAGATTAGGCATCTGAATTTTTTGTTAATATAATTAGTTAGTAAATCAAGCAATTATATACATAATATTGCAGTTTGTAAACATTGATTTTTGTGCTAAACTTTTATTATGTTAAGAAGTAGAAAAGTTAAATTAATTCTTTCTTCACTTTTTGCGTTTATCTTACTTTTTCCTCCGATTATATATGTTGTTGTGCGAGAGAGGGCAGAGAGTGTTAAAGGATTGTCTAATTCTTTAATTAGTGAGCCATTAGTTGAGAGTAGAGTGCCGTATATTTATTCACTTGCTCCTCTTTCAGTAGTTGCAGGAAAAGAGTATGTATATATCCCTAAGTTTGCAGATTCAGATAGCTCTTTTTCTGATTTAAAGTTAACTTTAGTTGAATCTCCTAGTTGGTTGCATTTAAAGAATGGTGTAGTGGGAGGCTTTGCTCCAGTTGATTCTGTATCTAAGACGTACAAGTTTGTTATTAGGATATCTGACGGGTATAATTCATCTGATCAAGAGAATTATATAGTTGTTTTGGAAGATGAATAAAAAAGTATTTATAATTACAGGTTCTATTTCTTTGTTTATGATGGTTATATCATCTATTTTGCTTCTTTCTAAAGAAGTGGGGAGTTTTACTCCATTTACATCTAACACAGATTGTACTCCTTACAATATTTTTGTATCTAAAGGTGAGGGAGAGTATTCAGCAGTAATTGAGTGGTATACGAAAGAGAAGTGTACAGGGTTTGTTAGATATGGTAAAGACATGAACAAGATGGAGAATATTTCTTTAGATTCTCTTGGAGGTAATAAGGGGAATTTTCATGAAGTTGTTGTGGATAAATTGGTAAGTACAGAAAGATATTACTACTTAGTTGTGTCTGGAGAACAAAGCTACGGTAGTAATGGATCACCACTTTACTTTACTTTGGAACAACTCTAATTTCTTTTTGATACTCTCTTAATTGTTTTTCGTTCAAAGTATTCCTTTGGTTTGAATACTTTAAGTGATGTCATCTCAGCATCTTTGTAGAAACCAGAATCAGTTAGCTTTTTGGCTACAACTCTGCCAAATGGTTTGTTTTGTACATACCAACCTATTAATACTATTGCTAATCCTACAATTATTCTAACGATTGCTGAATCAAATATACCTGTTTGAGGTTGTTGAGTAGGAGTTGGAGTTGTTGGTGTTGTAGGTGATGGTGTTGATGGAATAACAGCATCAGGATTAGTACAATCTTGGGCTACTTGTACAACAGCATCGGCTCTTAGTAGATTTGGATCAGTAGGTATTTGTTCTGGAGTTATTACAACTTCATTTTGATTGTTACCTGTTATAGCATTTGCTCCTGCTTCTGCGGTAAATGTTATTACAAGAGTTTGTGATGGTGAGATGGTCCAACCATCTGTTTTTGACCATACTAATTCTTTTGTATCACCAATAGTTGTTTGTTTAAGATAATCGTTATCTTTGACAGCTACTCCATTTATTTTGGAACTCTCTGCAATGTAAGTAAATCCAAGAGGTAGTTTGTTTTTAATTGAGTTTATCGATTGTGCTATTTTGCCGTTGTTTAGTACTGTTGCTGTAAATATTATTCGATTATTAGGTGTTACTCTTTCAATACATGATATGCTGCCTTCCAAAGTGACCTTGAAATTGGATTCTTCTATAGTTTCAGGTTGTTGTTCTTGAGGAGCATCTACTTTGACAAATGTAATCTTTTTAGAAGTTTCTCCTATTGTTGTACTATCAGTTAGATTGTTTACTTTTACAGTTATTAATACTTCTCCATCGTATTTATCTAATTGTGCAAATGTTATTCCATCAGCAAAATTAGAAGTATCATAGAGATCTCTTTCTAATATGGATATCTCTCCTTTTGCAGAATCTAAAGTAAATCCTTTTTGCATAGTTATGTCTTGATGTTTTTTAGTATCAAAAGAGAAACGCAATGCCAATTTAGTACTGTCATCAATATTTCCAACACTAATATTCATGCCTGTTAGTTTGAATGTTCCACTGGTTGTTGAAGAAGTTATCATTAAATTATTAACACTTGAAGAAGCTGTCTGCTCTATATCAATTAGTCTGCGGCATATTGGAGAATTTATAGTATCTCCTGTAGGCGTGGTAGCCGATGCTACTATATTAAGAGACGTTTTTGTGAATTGAGAAAGTTCTTTTTTTATGGTTAGTTTATCTGCAGAAACAGTATCTGGCTCACTAGGTTCATTATTTACAATTATTTGATGATTTGTATATTCTTTATCAAATTTTGCTTCCACAGTAATAATATCTTCGGGTGATATCTTTCCTGTTACAATTTTTCCATCTTTGTCTTTTATTGTCATTTCATTACATCTTGTATCTTGAATGTTGTCTAGAGAACAAGATTTGTAAAGATTTTGTTGAGTATCGCTATTTAAAAGGTTTGTATTGATACTGCTTGGTACACATGACGCTTTACAAGTTTCTCCGTAAGGAGTCTTAGCTATGTTGAAAATGAAAGCTCGTCGAGGGTCTCCACACTCGGATACAACTGCGGGATCTATGAAGTAACATCCACATGTTTTTTCATCTATCTTTTTGTCATCAACACCTTCTTTAATTAAATAGAAATATATTGCAACTCCTATCAATGCAATGCCAAGTATACCTATGAAAATTAGTAAAATAGTAACGATTTTTTTTGGCTTTTTAACTGTGGTGACTCTTCTAGTTTGTTCCATTAAATAATGGCAGTAAAGATTATAGTTCTACTTCTATCATAGAGTTTAAGTTAATATATTCCTGCTGTCAATAAATCAGCCTGTCATGGATTTACCTTGTATTAATAAATTCTGACATAAAGGCTTCTAGGATTTGGCAATGTATGGTAGGAGTAATGTAAGTCCTAAGTTGCCATCTATCAGGCCTTTTTTGATTTGAAAATCTAGATTTCCCATTTTCATATACATTTTTTTTATTTTCTCCTCCGAATATTTTTTAGAGGTTTTTAAAAGGGATGGAACTGTAAAAGGTGGAACTTTCAAAGATGAAGCAATTTCTTTGTATCCTTTTCTTTGACCATCTAAAAATTTAGTTAGTGTAATTAATCTTAGATTTCTTGCTAACATAGAAATTATGTAATTTGGATCAGTGTTTTGCTTTTTTAATCTTTCTAAAATCTCCATACAAGTCTTGTTATCTTGATTGTTAATAGAGTCAATCAAATTCCATATATCTTTTTCCAATGTGTCGGAAACTATGTTACTAATATCTTCTTTTTTAATAACATGAGCATCATCATTAAGGAGTAACTTCTTAATTTCATTACTACATCTCTCTGGATCATAGTTTGTTCTTTCGGCTAATTCTTTTAATGCATCACTATCAATTTCAATGTTTTTCTCTTTCAAAATACCTTTAACCCAAGTAAAGAAAGTTCTTTTATTTAAAGCTTCACTTTCTTCTATAGCATCATTCTCCTTAAAGAATTTGTAATATTTAGTGTTCGATTTAACTTTTTGGTCTTCCCAGAAGATTAATATGTTTGTAGAGTTGTCTTGCTTAACAGTGGCTAACAATTCATCAAGAAATGAATCTTTCTTTTTATGTTTGTATATCCTCTTGATGAAAATCAATTTTCTTTTAGCAAAAAGATTTTGAGAAGATATGACATCAATTAATTTTGCTTGATCTGCAAAATCAGCATTTATTTGTATTACTTCTATGGAAGCATCATCCTTTCTTTCTTTGTCAATATATGAATGTACTGACCTCAGAGATAGGTAAGGAGAAGATCCGTGATAAAGTTTGTATATCATTCTTCAGTTTCTGATAATTGAACTTCTTCACCTAAAAGAACAATGACTCCATCTGTAGTAATTCTTTGAGTTATACTTTCAGGTTTAGTTTTGTTCTCTGTTTTAAAATATGAAGCAAATTCTTCTGTTGTGGCTAGGTATTTTGTAGTGTCAGTAGGGAAAACAGTTACTCCTTCATGTGTACCAAGCTTGATATATGATTGCACAATGTTAATGTACGGATACTCTTTTTGCATTTCTTTTACCTTAGTAGTAACTTCCTTGGTAGTTAGTCCAGTATTGTAAATATAAACAGTTGCTCGTTCTGAATACAAGGCAGGTTTTTCGATTATGTTATTAACATATTCTTTAATATCGTCATATTTACCAAAGCCGAGTACTGGGCCTATTGCAAATGCTCCACTTTCCATAGATTTTACCTGTATCAATTTGAAGTTGCCAGAGTATGGGTCTAACACAAAAGAATACGCTTTTTTGCCCGTTTCTGAAAATTCCTTTCCTAAAGTAATTGCTGCTTTAACATCATCTTGTGTAAATTCAGAAACCTTTATATTATCAGAGAGAGAGGAGAGTATCTCCATCAATTTTTTAGGATTTGCTAATGTCTCATTACTTAAAATTTTTTCTTGTAACGTAGCTATTACTTTTTGTTGTCTTCTTGCTCTTGCATAATCAGTACCTTCTTGATTTTGAGAAGAATGTCTTGATCTAGAATACTCTAATGCTTTGGCTCCATCCATAATTTGAGGACCAGCCTTAAAAGAAACAGTTTTGTAACCGAAGCCTTTAGGATACATATAGTCAGTAAAACTGTTTTCGACATTAACTTCTATACCACCTACAATATCTATAATTTCTGTAAATCCAGTATAGTCAATCATTGCATAGTACTGAACCTCCATACCAGTCACTTCAGCTACTGAATTAGCAAGTGATTGTAGCCCACTTCCTGCTTTCTGACTCTCGGAGTAAGAGTATACATAGTTAATTCTTCTATATATTTTTGTCTTTTCATCTATCTCTACATGAAAATCTCTTGGTATCGAAATCATGACTGCTTCTTTCGTGTTGTAGTTATATGAAAGAAGTATTATTGAATCAGTATTTAAGAGATCACTGTTCTCTCTAGTGTCAATACCAACTAAGAGTACATTTGTAAAATTGCCAGAAGCATCTTTTTTAAGTTCAGGTTCTTTAACTGTGAAAATAGTGTTGGTATCCAGTTTAAATCCAAATTTATTGGAAATTTTGTAAAGCTTTACTCCGTAATATGCTCCTAATCCTAGTAGTATGAAAAGGATTAAAAAGAGTAATATCTTCCAAAGCTTCAATTTCTTTTTTATTTTAGGCTTCTGAACAACCTTAGGAGTATTCTCGACTTTTTCAGTCTTTTTGATATCTGTATCTTTTAAATCGATTGTCATGTGGGCAATTTAGATTATTTTACCTAAGATATTTATTAACATTACTATTATGCTCAGCTAATGTTTCTGCATAATGAGGGTTTTTGTTCTTGTCATGAATGTAGTAGTAGTAATTTGTTTTTTGAGGATTCTTAATAGCTAATATCGACTCTAAACCAGGATTACAAATTGGTGTAGGTGGAAGTCCTATCTGTTTATATGTGTTGTATGGTGATTCGACTTTAAGATCTTCAGCTGTTAATACATGTTTCCAATCTTTCAAAGGGTAGAGAAGTGTAGCATCTGTTTGTAGAAGCCATCCTTCAGCAAGCCTTTTTGTTATGATTCCAGCTATTATTGGTCTATCTTGATTATTATATCCCTCTCTTTCAACAATACTAGCAAGTATAATATCTTGGTAAGTGTACTCCATACTTACTTTCGATCTAAAGTTTGAAACCATCTTCTTTATTGCTATATCTGCAGTTGTATCAATAGGCATAGCGTATTTATCGGGGAAGAGAAAACCCTCTAAATTTGCAACTCCATCAGGTAAACCTAATTGAGAAATATAGTTTGAATCAGTTACAAGAGTCATAAATTGATCATAAGAAAATGTAGGATTGTTAATCTCTTTTTCAAAAATTTTCCCAATCTCGTCAGCTCTTATACCTTCTGGAATTGTTACCCAAATATCTTGTTCTTTACCGTTTTGAAGTGTAGTAAACAATTCTTCTATATTCAAATTCTTTGGAATCATATATGTACCAGCCTGTATTTTCCCACCCAAATCATTAGCTCTCAAATATATTTTGACATACAGTAGCTTATTCTTATTCAAAAGTTCTTTCTCTACCAACATATCCAAAATCTCTTCTGTAGTTTCTCCCTGTTGTATTACAAAAGTTACCTTTTCAGTACTTTCAGAATTTGGTTCTTTGAGAGCCTGATTATATGCTTTTAATTTGATAAGAAAGATTAATGGTATTAGAAGTAAAATTATGATAGCTAGTAAAATTTTTAGTCTAGATTTTTCCATTGTTATTATTTTTTGAATTTAAAAATTCTTGTAAGAATACTGTAGCTGCAATCTTATCTATTTTCTTTCTAGTATTCTTAATGTTCTGACCTGAAAATCTTAACATATTTTGACCCGAAAGAGTAGAAAAACTTTCGTCATGTAATAGTATAGGAATATTGGTATGAAGTTTAAGCTTTTCAACGAATTTTAATACTTTCTTCTCTGTTGTGTTGTGTGCTTCTGTGAATGATTGAGGCATACCTACGAGAATAGTTTTAGCGTTATACTCTTCACATAGTGCCAAAATATCTTTGATGACTTCATCTATTCCTCGATTTTTTGTGATGGAGATAACCTCTAATGGAGAAGCAAGAATTCCTTTGAAATCTGAAATAGCTAGACCGAAATGCTTCTCTCCGTAGTCAATTGCTAGTATGGGGTACTGCACTTCCATATATTATTCTAATACAGCTTTAATTCTTTTAACACCAGCTCCTACATTCTCCTGTTTTACTATCTTAAACTTACCTAACTCTTTTGTATTTGAAATATGAGGACCATTACATATTTCAATAGAGAAAGGATTCTCTTCTGGTCCTATGTAATATACCTTAACAATATCAGAGTATTTTTCAGTAAATGCTGCAAATGGTACTAGTTTTAAAGCTTCTTCTTTAGGAGTTTCTTTGAATGTTACATCTAGACCTTTCTGTATTTGTTCATTTACAATTTTTTCTACTTCTTTTACCTGTTCTTCTGTTAATTTTTGATCATTTGGAAAATCCATTCTTAATCTTTCAGGTGTTATATTACTTCCTTTCTGATATACATGATCTCCGAGTATTTGTCTTAAAGCTGCAAGGAGTATGTGTGATGCTGTGTGATATTTAGTAGACATTTCAGAAGTGTCAGCAAGTCCTCCTTTAAACAAACCTTTTGCTGCTGTTCTTGATTTCTCTTGATGTTCTTTTTCTGCTTGCTCAAATAACTCAGGTTCTTTGATACTCTTCCCTTTCTCTTTTAGAATTTCTTCTGTTAATTCTAAAGGAAGACCGTATGTCTCGTAGAGTAGGAAAGCATCTTTACCATTAAGTTCATGATGTTTTGTTAAAGTCTTTTCTAACACTCTTAATCCTGATGCCAATGTCTTGTTGAAGTTTTTTTCTTCCTCTTCTAATGCTTTTAGAATTTCATCTTTTTGTTTTTCAAGGTTAGGCATGATGTCTTTAAATTGCTCGATTGCTACTTCTCCTACTTCTTTTGTAAATTCTCTCTCTATTCCTAAAGCTTTACCGTGTCTTATTGCTCTTCGTATTAATCTTCTTAAGATGTATCCTTGTTCTGATCGAGATGGAAGTACTCCATCCATGATTAGCCATGTAGCTGATTTTATGTGGTCTACAATGATTCTTTGTGATCTAATATTGTCTGTTTTAGAAATTTCTTTTACTTTGTTGAGTATTGGTTCATAAATATCTGTTTCATACATAGAGTCTTTGTTTTGTAGAATAGCTGTTATTCTTTCTAGACCACCTCCAAAATCTACATTGTGTCTACCTAGTGGTTTTAATGTGTCATTTTCTTTCAAATATTCCATGAATACATTGTTTCCAATTTCTACATATTTGCCACAGTCACAGTTTAGATGGCATTTATCAGAGCATTTTGGTTTTCCAGTATCGTAGAATATTTCTGAATCAGGACCACATGGTCCTCCTGATTCTAATCCCCACCAATTTTCGCGTTTTCCGTATTTTTGTATTCTGTCTCCTACCTCTGCTTTTATATTGTATTTTTTGAATGTGTCTTTCCAAGTTTCTATAGAAGTTGTATCTTCTGGTATGTCATCTTCTCCAGCAAAAACAGAAGCATAGATTCTATTTGGGTCTATTCCTAATTCTTCTACTAGAAATTCAAATGTCATATTTATTGCTTCTTTCTTGAAGTAGTCATTGAGAGACCAGTTTCCTAACATTTCAAAAGCTGTACAATGGAATTGGTTACCTACTTCATCTATGTCGCCTGTTCGTACAGATCTTTGTACATTTGTTAATCTTTTGCCATTTGGGTGTGTTTCTCCTTTAAGGAACGGTACTAAGGGGAACATTCCTGCATTAACAAAGAGTACAGATGGATCATCTTCTGGTACTAAAGGAGCAGAGGGTATAACGGCATGTCCTTTCTTCTCAAAAAATTGTAAATATTTCTTCCTTATTTCTTGATATTTCATAATGGGGCTATTATATCATGTTATGCCTTATTTTTCTGTTTGTTGTATTTGTTCGAAGATTTGTTGTAAATCTGATGCATCTGGAACTTCTGGTTCTGGTATTACAGTTGTGTCTAGTTGTGGGATGGTGGCAGAAGTTTCAGTTTGGTCTTGTTTAATTGGTACAGGTTCCTGAGATATTGGTGTTTCTATAGGAATTGTATCTGCTAATTGTGGAGTAGAAGTGGATGTGTCTTCTTGACTCTGTGTAGCTGATTCAGGTTCCTGAGCGATTGGTACTTCCATATGTGTTGTATCTGTTTGTAGAGTAGTGGTAGCAGATGTTTCCTGTTGATCTTCTGTAACTTGTTCGGGTTCTTGAGGAATAGGTACTTCATATTTTTCTAATTCGTCAGTTTCTGGTTGGAATACAGAAGTGACTTGTTCTTCATTTTGATTTTCCTTTGTTGAACTGATAAGAGTCTCTTCCTCCTCTGATTTAATTTCTGATTCAGGTTTGAATGTTGAAATATCCTTTTCTTCTGGTTTAACCTCTTCTTCAATCTGTTGATCTACAGAAGTATCAGATATTGCTTGTTCTTCTGAGTTTATTTCTACTTCTGGAGAGAATATAGGAGTAACTTCTTCTTTATAAGTAGTTGTAGTTGTTTTGTCTTCAACGTTTTTTTCCTCTTCTTTCTCAAGTATTGGAGAGAATTCTTCTTTAACTTGAGAATCTATTTTTTCTTCAGGTATCTCTTCTGTTATATGAAAAGTTTGTTCAATTGATTGCTCCTCTTTGCTGTCTTTTTTGTTTTCTTCAGTTTGTTCTGGCTCAGGTTTTGGTGCAGAGTATTTATCCCACACCTCTTTCTCTGCTTTCTTCTCTTCTTCTTCAGGTTCCTTATCTACCATACTCTTAACTTCATGATTAACCTCCACATTTGTCCCATACATTCCTTTTGATGGTAGAGATGAGGGTAAATGTCTATTTGAAACATATACACTTTTTTCTTTAGTTTTGTGATCTTCTTTCCAAATGGAGGAAATTAAGAATGGAGCAAGAATAGCTGCTGCAATTATGAAGATACCGATTAGAATGATGATAAGTGTTCGCTTAGGAATTTGAAAACCCAATATTGTTATTACTCCAGAATTTTCATCTTCTTCAGAAGATATGTTAAAAGTCCAAGATTTAGTGGTACTCTTACTAGAACTGTCTTGGAAGAAAATCTCTGCTTTATGTTGCCCAGCCTTAAAATTCTCTTCAGGCTGATATATTAAAGTGTACTCTCCATTACTTATCTTATTAATCTTAACTGATTTTGTAACATCAATATCATCTATTTTGAATATTATGGAGGATTCATTAATTTTTGATTTTATGCTAGCTATGATAGTGGCTTTAACAGTAACTCTCTTATTCGTTATTTTATCTGCATTTGATGGAGACATATTAGTGACTTGAGGCTCTCCTAGGAATACCTCATCATCAGTAGTGGCATCTTTACTACCATCCCCTCGAGAAAGGACAATTTCAGGAGAAATTCCCATTCCAGTATTTGCAGGCTTTTGATTATCAGTTGCTTTAATTATTAAGTTATATGTTCCTGCAGGAATATTTGATGTATGAACATTGTAGCTGTTCATATTGTACGGAATAGCATTCTCTATGGTTAACCAAGTTGATTCATCAGTGGGATTAGGGGCCATAAATAGTTGATATTTGACAATATGATTAAGATCTGCTGCCTGCCAACTCGTTTTAAAAGAAGAACCTAAATCTAACCTTAAACTTTCTGCTGGTTGGATTATTTTAACAATTGGTATGTCGTTTGTTGCAGGGCTTACACTAATGATCCATGATTGTGATCTAACATGTTTGCTGTATCCATCATGAATGACTACATTTGCAAGATAGCTAGCAGGTTTGTTTGAAGAACCTTTGAAAACTAAAGTTAATTTACCATTAGATCCATCCTCTATGACAGATTTTGATAACCAATCAGCTTTTGGTGTAAAAGAATATGAATAGTTAATTCGGTCTCCATCAACATCGTCTGCTGTAAGAACGTATTCATACTGTGTCCCAGTTTTGATATCTTGAGAAGGTTTTGATTGTGAAGGATCTGACTTGAATTCAGGGGAACTATTATTCTGAACAGCTCTTAAGCCTTTTATATCATATGAACTACTGATTTTGCATCCAACACTACCTCCTCCAACTTTTCTGACTACACCCAACATATCAATCATTCCTGATTTTGATGGAGTAAATTCAAAAGTTGTTCCTATATCGGTTGGAGCAGTATCGTAACTTTCTGTATATATATTTCTGCCAGAAGAATCCGTAATCTGTATTGATTCTATACCAGCATTAGTTAATCGTGCATCTACAGTCACTCTTACAGTTTGTCCAACCTCCAAAGAGTAGGGATTTACATTTGGTACTGAAATAATGCAAGGGTTCTGTTCACTAAGTTCTAGCTCATCAAAAGCTTTATTTCTAATATCAAATGAATTTTTAATTAAACCAAATACTATTAATGGTAATGAAAGAAGAAGAAAGAAGGTTATCTTTATTACAAGGTTTTGATTAAATTTTTTCGGGGCGTATCGTCTTGGCATTAAATATATAATAGCTGTTATTTATTGGTTTCTGCAAGTTTTGAATTTATTATACTTTCTGCATTTTTTAAGGCAGAGGATATATCTTTACCATTCTCTAAAATCTCTGTTACTGCTTCATTAATTGTAGCTTTAACAAAACTCTCATCTCCCATCTGCCATGATTTCATATATGGAGCCATAGTTGCAATTGCTGACACATACGGTTTATCTTGCATCTCACTATTCAAATCTACTCTGGAGTAAGGCTCACCAAAAGCCCTAATGGTTGAAGATGCAGAGTAAAGTTGCTTTTGTGTTTCTTTCTCAGAGAGATATTTTACAAATTTCCAAGCCATTTCCTTGTTTGGACTGGTACTGTTTACAGCATCTCCCCAGTATGTTGAGTAGTATACTTCAAAATCATTTGCTTTTAATTGAGGAAGAGGTGCCATATCAAACTCTATCTGTGGTGCTGCTTCAATAATATCGAAAACTCTCCAACTTGGAGCAATCATCATAGCTAATTTCCCTGCAAAGAACATTTCTAAATCACTTCGCAAAGTAGAAGACCAAACCGCAGTATCACCTGAAGCAAAATCAGTATACTGCTTAAACACTTTTTGTCCTTTTGGAGTATTTAAAGTAACTTTAGTCTTAGTAGAATCAATTATTTCGGCTCCCTCTTGTAGGAGTAAGAACGAAACAATTTCAGCTGAATGTTTAATATTTCTTGATGTGCCAAGAGCAACACCTGACTGAGTTATTTTGTTGGAAGAATCCTTTACTGTTAATGTAGTAGCTAATTCAAAAAAGGAATCCCAATCTTTTGGAACTTCCTTAACATTTGCATTTTGAAAAATCTTCTTGTTGTAAAACACTGCTAGTCCATCGATTTCCCATGGGATAGCGTAAATTTGTCCATCTTTAGCAGTAAAATCTTCTATAGCAGTTGGATAGAAGGTTGAGGCATACTCGTCTTTAGTCATGATGGAAGAAGGCATGGGAGAGAGATACTTTTTGAATTTTGGTAACCAAGTATTATGAATTCTAAAAATATCAGGAGCAGGTTCTGTAGAACTAGAAGCTTGTTGTAATCTTGTATATATCCTTGATTCGTATGTAGCAAACCTCTGTTGAGAGTATGCAATTTTGACACCTGGATTTGCAGCTTCAAAATCTTTAATTGTTTTATCCATAACACTACTTGGTTCCCAAAGGCCCCAGTAGTTTAGAGTAATCTCTCCACTACTACTATTACTGCTAGTTGTACCACTTGGAGTAGTACTGCTAGTAGTATTCTTTTTGTTTTTAGATGCGACTAGTGCAACTACAGTTAGTATCATCAACAACACTGCTAAAATACCAACAGCTATTATTAAAATCTTTTTTGTTTTTGGATCTTCGAATATCTTTTTAATATTCATAATTTTGAATTTGTAAAAATTAAATTTTTCTTTCGGCAACAATAATTAACCTTTTTGTACCTATACCTAATGGCCAACAGGTCATCAGAGTTACAGTTTCCTTGTTTAGTCTAGGTTGTAATACCGAATAGTCTTCTGGTGATACAATCTTTTTGTTCCTGACAACATATTCTAAATCTTGATTGTCCCTTCGAATTATCACTTCTTGCCCTATGTCAATGTTTTCTAATCTTGAGAAAATCGTTTCAGGGTAATCTTTATGTCTACTGAAAAAAGACTCTACAGCACTATGTCCGTATATGAACGAATTACCTCCATCACCTGGAAGAGGAGTTCCTTTGAAATGTGCGACACCACCTTTTAGATATGAGTTATATACTTTTTCATCGTCACTTTCCACATTTGAAGAAATTTTTATATTCTTAATACCAATACTACTTATGTTTATGAACATATCTTTCTTGTATGACTGGTCAATTTTAATATTACTGGCTGTAGTATCTGAATCCCCTTGTGAAGAGGTTGTTGATGTGCCAAGAATACCGAACTGTTTAGATAGATTAGCAAAATAGCTTTGACCGGGATCATAAAAAGCGAACTCATTTTCGATATATGTCTTGTATGTTTCTGGAACAGGTTCTACCTTAATATCAACTCTTTTTTGAGCAATCACTCCGTCAATATATGACTTAAGTAAAGGTAAAGTTTGACTAGCAATAACTACTAGACCTAATAGTGCAAGAAAAAAAGAGACAGCAATCCTAGTCCTCTGGATTTTCCTAGTGTTTTCGGTTTGTATATTCCAAGAATTCTCCATACAACATAGATAGTAGCAAATTTTAGTCGATTAGGGTACACCCTCTAACTCCACACTCCGCAGGGTTAAACCTAGGCTAGACCTCCGTACATGTTCCAAAGTCTAAATCCCTCGAAGAGACTAACAAAAACATACTCATAAGTACAACAAAATCTATAGTTTGTGACATTCTATTAGTGCGGTATGTGTATGTCTAGTTTATGTATATACCATATACTTTTCTAATTATATTTGCTCTGTTTGTTCTAAATTACTATATGTTAACTGAAATGATTGTTTTATATTGTGGTAAGTAGATAAACAGAATCAGAGTTAATATCTTAGGTTAGACCTAGGCCTAACCTTATGTCTAGGTATTACTTTTGTTACTTGATTTATCTACAACCAATCTCACTTTCTATGTACCAAACATATCTCATGGTTAGAGCACATAAACCCTTATTGGGGGCATCATACTTATGGATATATTAACTTGAGGTCTGACCTAGGTCTGGCCTAGATTGAACCTAGATGATGTGGTGTAGCAATTACTTCGAATCTTTGCTAGAATTTTCGAGTTATGGAAAAAAGAGATTACTATGAAGTTCTTGGTGTTAGTAAGAGTGCTTCGGCAGCTGACATCAAGAAGGCATATAGAAAATTAGTTAAGAAGTATCATCCTGATGTAAACAAGGAGAGAGATGCTGAGGAGAAGTTTAAGGAGATTCAGGAGGCGTATGAGGTTTTGTCTAATGAATCTAAGAGGTCAGCATATGATCAGTACGGTCATGCAGGTACAGCAGGGTTTGATTCTGGCAGTGCAGGTAGTTATTCAGATTTTTCTGGTACACCTTTTGATATGGGTGACATTTTTAATACTTTTTTTGGTGGAGGTATGGGTGGAAGTGGTTTCGGCTTTGATTTTGGAGGTGGTGGAGGTAGAAGAAATGATGGTGGAACAGATATTAGGTATGCCATTAGATTGAATTTTGATGAGGCAATGCGAGGAGGAGAGTACAAGATACGTATAGATCGTGAAGATGTTTGTCATAAATGTAGTGGAAGTGGGAGTTCTACTGGAAAGACGAAAGAGTGTCCTGTTTGTAAAGGTACAGGACAAGAAAGGCAGGTTAGAAATACCATTTTAGGTAGAATGGCTGTAATGAGTACCTGTTCGAATTGTGGAGGTACAGGGAAAGTTGTAGAAGATCCATGTAAAGAGTGTCATGGTACAGGAGTTGAGAATGTTAGAGAGGAATTTAATATTAAGGTACCTGCTGGTGCATATGATGGTATGGTCTTGAGATTTAGAGGTGGTGGTAATGTAGGAAGAAACAATGCTCCTTCAGGAGATCTTTATGTAGAGATAGAGGTTGAAGTTTCTAAAAATTTTGAAAGAAGAGGTAATGATATATATTCAGAGATTAGTATCCCTGTATATGTTGCTGTACTTGGTGCGAATATTCCAGTTAAAACTATTTTTGAAGAGGTTAAACTTAAGATTCCTAAAGGTACGCAAGCTGGTACTATATTCAAATTGAAAGGTAAGGGTTGTCCAATTCTTAATTCGAAGAATGCGAGAGGGGATCATTATGTTAGAGTAAATGTTGAGATACCAACGAAAATTAGTGGGTATGAGAAGAAGCTTTGGGAAGAACTTTCAAAATCATAGCTTCTAGTTCTAGAATATGGTATACTTCACTCGGAAAGTTATACAAAGGGAAGGGTGAGGATTATTTCTCACCTTTTTTTTAGCTAATATTTTAATGAAATTAATATGGCAATGACATCAGAATTTATTTCTGCAATTAATCAGATAGCTGCAGAGAGAGGAATAGATAAGGAGGAGATTTTTAATGCTCTTGAGGAATCTATATTGGTTGCTTACAAAAAAGAGAAATTTGAATTTGAGCCAGATGAGGAGAAAGAAGAGAAAGGTAAGAATTTGTCTGTAGAGTTGAATAGGGAAACAGGTGAGTTTAAATTAATTGCAACTAAAGAGGTTGTTAAAAGTGTTAAGGATGATGAACTGGAGATTGGAATATCAGAGGCTGAGATGATTTCTCCAAGTGTTGAGGTTGGTGACTCTATTCAGATAGAGATGCCATCTACAGATTTTGGTAGGATTGCAGCTCAGACAGCAAAGCAGGTAATTTTACAGAAGATAAGGGAGTCTGAGAAAGAAGCTGTGATTAGTGAATATAGTGACAAGGTTGGTGAAATATTTACTGCTTTGATGCAGAGAATGCAGAAAGGTGATGTTATTTTTGAAATAGGTAAGGCTACTGCAATAATGCCCCCAGAGGAGCAGATTTCAAACGAATATTACAGATTGGGTGATAGATACAAGGTTCTTTTGAAAGATATTGTAGATTCTCAGATGATAGTGTCTAGGTCCGATGCAAACTTCTTGATAGGCTTGTTTAAATTAGAAGTTCCTGAAATTGAATCAGGAGTTTTGGAAATTAAGGCAATAGCTAGAGAAGCAGGTTCGAGAAGTAAAATGGCAGTATATTCTAGAGAAGATGGTGTAGACCCAATTGGTTCTTGTGTTGGTCAGAGAGGAATTAGAATTGCAAATGTAATGAATGAGTTAGGAGAAGAAAAAATTGATATAATAGAGTGGGACGAGGATCCTGAGAAGTTTGTAGCTAATGCTTTGAGTCCAGCAAAGATTGAAGATGTAGTTATAGAAGATGATAAAGCTACAGTGACTGTTCCTGAAGATCAGCTTTCACTTGCAATCGGTAGAGAGGGACAGAATGTAAGGTTGGCTTGTAAATTAACAGGTTTTAAGATTGATATTTTGGGTGATGGAGTTACTGTAGAAAGTGATGAAGAGAAAAGTGAAGAAGTAGTTGAAAAGCAAGAAGAGGTTTCTGTAGAAGACGTAAAAGAAGAGGAACAGGAGGCTTCAGTAGAAAAAATGGAAGAAGAAAAAGAAGAAACTCCTGAAGAAGTGAAAAAAGACGAATTACCAGAAGAAAAGAAAGAGTAATAATTTTAGATATGGGAAGTAAATGTCTGACAAATCAAAACAACAAAATAGAATTCCCATTGTTACAATACTTGGACATGTAGATCATGGTAAGACTACTATACTAGATAAGATTCGAGAGAGTGATGTACAAAGTTGTGAGGCTGGTGGTATTACTCAAAAGGTTTCTGTGTTTACTGTTAATGTAGATGGTAAGGGTAAACAAATTACATTTGTAGATACTCCTGGACACGAAGCTTTTGATTTAATGAGAACAAGAGGTGGAAGTATTGCAGATATAGTCTTACTCATAGTTGCTGCTGATGATGGTGTTAAGCCTCAAACAAAAGAGTCAATAGAGATAATCAATGCTTCTTCTGCTAAACCGATTGTGGTCATAAATAAGTGTGATTTGCCAGATATCAATTTAGAGAAAGTAAAAAGAGATGTTGTTAATAATGGTTTGCAGTTAGAAGGGTTTGGAGGAAGTATACCTGTCATAGAAGTTTCTGCCAAAACAGGAAAAGGAATACAGGAACTCCTTGATATGATTTTGCTTGTTGCTGAAGTAGAGGGTTTAAAGAAAGAAGAAGTCTTACCAAAAGGTGTAAATGCTAAGGTTTTTGTTCTTGAATCTGTAAAAGATGAATTTAGAGGTAATGTTTCCTCTGTTGTTTTAATAGATGGTGATATGTGTAAAGGAAATTGGTTTGGATATATGGTAGGTGAGAAAGTGTATTTAGAGAAGATTAAAGGTATTGTTACAGAAGATGGAAGTAATATCTGTGCTCTTAATTGTGGATGTGGAGGGAAGATAATTGGTTTATCACATCTTCTAGAACTTGGTACAGAGGGATATATTTTAGAGAATAACGATAAAAAGTTGTTAGATTCTGTTTTGGTAAAGGAAGAATCTAAATCTGTTGAAAATGAATTTAATATGGAAGAGTTTTTCTCTGTTACAGATGAGAGTGAGGGAGGTTATTTAAATGTGATTGTTAAGAGTTCATCTGAGGGATCACTAGAAGCAATAATTAATTCTTTAGAGAAGTTAAAAGAAGAGGAGTACAAGGTTAAGATTCTTAGATCAGGAGTAGGTAATATTACTTTAAGGGATGTGGAGTTTGCACAGGTTACTAAAGCAATAGTTTTAGGTTTTGAGGTTTCTGTAGAGCAAGGTGTGGATGATTATGCGAAGAAGAACAGAATTTTGGTTAAAACATATGATGTCATATACAAACTCATAGAAGAGGTTGAGGAGGCATTGACGTTAATGGCATTGCCTCAGGAGAGTGAAGAGGAAATAGGGAGTGCTACTGTTAAAGCAATATTTACTCTTTCTGATGGTAGCCAGGTAATAGGGTGTAGGGTTGAGAAAGGAATGATGAAGAAGGATTGTAAGGTGTATGTAGTAAGAAATGATGAAATATTAGCAGAGTCTAAGATAAAGAGCTTGAGAATTAATAAAGATGTAGTAAATGAGGCTAAGAGTGGTTTTGATTGTGGTATGCAACTTCTAGTTACTGTTGATGTGGTAGAAGGTGACAAGGTTTACTGTTACAAGAAGGTGTAATTCTATAAGTCTTTGCTCTGTTTGATTATTTACTGTACTATTTTAACGTTAAAATGGTGCTAACGTGAATAATGGCTGTTAATAAAAAGCAAACAATTTTAATAATCTCACTTTTCGTGCTTCTTTTTATCTGTTTAGGTCTTTTAGGTTATATATATAGAGATACTTTGTTTAATTCAGTTACTATTAAGAGTGTAAATAATAATCAACAAGATGATCTTGAAACTAATTTAGGAGTATTGTATCTGCTAGAGGTTGATGATGTTAATGAAAGTATTACTCTAGGTGTCCAGTTTTTGAATTCAACAAAACCAGAATACAAAATAATTAAAAAAGAAAAGAAACTATTTAATGATGATGACCTTATAGCATTATCTCAAGAGAAGTTACCTTTTTATGTAGCAATAAAAAAGGAAGAAAAAAAATATAGTATAGAATCAAAGGATTCAAAAACAGTTAATGAGAAAGTTGTTAAGGAGTTTACTAATAAACTTCCTTCTTACTTACAAGCTGAGGTGGATGGTATAGCTATATTTAAGCCTTATCAAAGGTATTGGT
>JBMNPD010000003.1:0-70240 GCA_050943415.1 Candidatus Dojkabacteria bacterium | reverse complement strand
TATCCGAATTGTATATGGTTGTTGACAATGAAAGTAGTAAACAAGAATTGAAAAATTCAGCACTTTCCATTTTCAATAATAGAATACCTTTGTCTGTTGGTAGTACAAATGGAGAATTAGGTACAGGAGAACAGTATATTCTAAACTACTCTCGTAATTACCCATTTATGTGTTTTGCAAATAAGACAGCGAAAGATAGCAAGATTACAGACAGAGATGTTACTGAGGTTTTATGTAATTTGCCTGTAGTTCCATCAATAGATAAAGAAAAGTTTGGGATAGAGAATATAGAGACAGTATGGAATAACTCTAAGAATCGCACAGATGAAAGTAAGATAAATGAAAATACAATATATTCAACAACTCTACTTCTTGATTACTGGGCTAAAGGAGAACAAAATTTGACAGAGATATATAGGTATAGCTTGAGTGAAGCATATAAATTCGGTATATCTAAAGCAGATCTTTGTTATTGGATGTTGGTTAATGATTTAACTGAATACAAAAACAACTTATATAACTACATTATTCATGACGAGAATTTGTTTAATTCTTTTAACGGTATGTACTGTCCTTCTTTACATATGCCAATATATTTTGAAAGTTTAAATTCACCTAGAGCTATGGATATAAATTATGTAGTATATGATTTGTGAAAAAGATAGCAGCATTGTTTGTTACAACATTTTTGTTTTTTACACTTCTTTCTCAAGTTTCTTTAGCATACCCATGTAATTGTAGAGAGGAGTCATATAGTTGTCATTGTAGACAAGAGTGTTATGAAGCTTGTTGGGATTATAATTGTCATTGGGGCAATAGACGTTGTTGTGGTGGCTATTATTGGGAAGCTGGAACAGGAATATATATTTGTACTGATTATTGTGAAGATTATATTTGTGATCGTCACTGCGAAGACAGATGTAATACTGTTTGTAGTACTTGTAAACGTACCGTTTGTGATGAATGTTGTGATCCTGTATGTACACATACTTCATGTAGCACTACAGCTCCATCAGGATACGGTCCTGAAAACCCAAACAATCTTTGTACTAGTGATACAAAAACAGTAACCTGTACATATCCGGATTCTTGTGATGAAGGGACATGCTCTAAAACAGATACATACTATCGTTTAGAAACAAATACATCTCCTGTAATTCCAAGTAGTACTGGTGTACTTGAAATAGATGGAGTTGTATACTCCAATCTTTCTACAAACCCTAACAATCCAACAATTGTCAAGAAACCATCTCTTGATATGAGTAGTACATATACTCTACCTGCCTTTAGTACCCCTCCAGGAAGTAGAGCTGTAAATACATACACAATACCTTCAACATTCCCTAAATCAATATTTACTGAAGGAGAGGTAAGAAATATCAGGGAAGTATTTCAAACATTGAACAGATGTGATGATACATGGCTTACTACTACAAGAGATGTGTATTACAAAACTAACAAAACACCAAGCATAGTGGTAGGTCCAATAGATGAAGGAGGCAATACTCCTCTAGGGTATGATCCTAATTGCGAAATGCTTCCTGATCAAGAATGTACCATAGCCAGTATGATTTCAAACTACGGTGGCGAAGATTCAAGAACCAAAGTCGGTTCTTCAGAAGAAGGTGGTTGTAGAAGTCTTACATATACAGGTACTCAGGTAAATAATCCACTTAAAGTAACATTGTACGCAAAGGATGATGATGACAATTCTCAATTAAGAGGAGCTGTAATATGGTTAAGTAAAGGAAATGTCCCAACAGGTATAGTAGACATAACTTCAACATATACACATACTACCAATGATGAGATTGGAATAATGATCCTGTCCCAAGGGAGTACTTCTAAGGTATATGCCATAACTCATGAAGGTAAATTCGCTTCTCTTTCCGACTCTAAAGTAAGAAGAAGTGATGGTAATGTTATGATAGATATTACTGATGTTTCCACAAGTTATGTTGACGATTTAGTTAAATACTCTGCAACACTCACATTTATTGAAAACTCAACCAACAACCCTGTAGGTACATACGGTTTTAATGCGAAAATAATAGACACTTTTATGTTGTCAGAGGATAACTGGGTGGACATGACAGATGTAACTAGGTACTTCAACTGGAATATTGATTTAGTAAAACCAAATGTAGATAGCTTTAAGCATACAATTAAAGATATGCAGACTATGGATGTAACCTGGAATCTTTCAGATGCTCAAACCAATATTAAGGAATATGTAATTAATGCATATAGAAGTGAACTTTCTGTCATAAACACATCAATAACTATAGCAAACAATCCAAACAGTATAACTTTAAATGCAGGTACACCACCAGAAGCAGAGATAGGCAATCCTAGAAATCCAAATCAATGGGATTATCTTAACATTAATACCACTCCCGTTATTGATAATTCAGATGTAGGTATATCCTCAAACGAAGGTGGAGCTATAGATATGTATATTACTGCTTTTGATCAAGCTTGCAACTATACAACATCTTCTAATAATAGCGTAAATCTAGACCCATGGATTTCCACTAAAGGTGGAACACTATACAGTAAAGGTAACATACTAACTAACGCAAAGGATCTTTCTTCGGTTGATGACTATTATTACAATATAGGAGGAATTCAAACAATAACCAATGCCCTGAAGTCAGAATTAAAAATAGGTAGTGAAATAATTTCTTCTTCTTCTAACTTCATTAGAAATATAATAGAAGCAAACAAAACAAGTGCAAGAGCAACCAATGTAATTGATACCAATAACAGACCAGAACAATACTATGACACCTTAAAAAAGAACCTAAGCAAGAAACAAGAGGGAGTAGTAGAAATAACAGACATAAATGCTTGTTCTGTTGGTTCCAAATGTATAATGTATAGTTCCGAAGATATAGTTATTCCATCAGATTATGTTTGCGACAAAACCATATTATTTATGACCGAAGGTAATATACTCATCAATCCTAATGTAACTAGTGATAAGGTTGGTTTAAATGGTTGTATGTTTGTAGCTAGGGAGAACATAGAGATATTACAAGGAGAATATAGAAGTGCAAATGTAGTAGGTTATGACTATATTGAAGGTTATCTTTATGCAGGTAATCAAATATTAGTACCTTTTGTAGATGGAGACAAACTGATCCGAGATGGCGTAGAGATATATGGTGGAGTAATTGGTGTAGGTAAAGACTTGTCTGGCACTGATGGTAATTCTGCAATTTCACATCACAGAGACTTACGTCTTTACAACGATATCAATCCATCATTAGTAATAGCATATGATATAAAATATACTAAAATATCAGAAGTATTCTTTGGAAAAGAAGCCTCTGTTTTTAAAAGAGAGGTTGGTTACAAACCGTAATTATTGACAAACAGCCTATAAAATTATACAATACTCACCTTATACATTAGAGTATAAAATCTCTTGTAAATATAAAAATATAATGCTAACCTAAATATATGGCACTAAGTAACGCAGAAAAAATTGAAGTAATAAAGAAGTATGCACTCCATGAGGGTGATACTGGTTCGCCAGAAGTACAGATTGCACTGTTAACTAAACAGATAAACAACCTTACAGAACATTTGAAAACACATAAAAAAGACAACCACTCTAGAAGAGGTTTACTTCAGATGGTAGGTAAGAGAAGAAGATTGATGCAGTATTTGAAAAGTAATGAAGCTGAAAGATTTGATGCATTAAGCAAGAAGCTAAAAATTTAAAAAAGGGAGACACCCTTTCTTTGTAACAACTTTCCATTTAAAATACATAGGTGATTAACCTGTGCTTTAATATAAATTTATTTAAACAAACATGTTATTTAACGAGAAAAAATACGAGTTTGAGATAGAAGGAACAAAATGCTCCTTTGAAACTGGAAAGTTGGCTCTAAAATCTCAATCATCTATCCTAGCAAGAATGGGAGATACAGTAATTACTGTAAATGTAAATACAAAGGAAGCAACTGGAGAAACAGATTACTTTCCTCTTTCTGTTGAATACATTGAAAAATTCTATGCATCAGGAAAGATAAGTGGATCCAGATTTGTTAAAAGAGAAAGATTTCCAAGTGATGATGCAATTCTTAAAGCAAGAATGATAGATAGAGCTGTTAGACCTAGATTTCCACATGATTACAAAGATGAAGTGAGTGTGATTGTTACTGTTATGTCATATGACAATGAGAATGATCCAGCACTTTTAGCAATAAATGCAGTATCCTTGGCTTTGATGAATTCGAAAGCACCGTTTGAAGGACCTCTTGGAGCTGTAAGAATGGGCCTTGATGCTAATGAAAATATTTTGAATGTCATGAAATCAATGGATTTAACATCTGAGGAGGAGAGAATGAACTATGTTGTAGCAGGTGATGGTAAAACATTTACAATGATTGATGCAGGTGCATACGAAGTAGAAGAAGAGAAGATTTTCGAGGGTATGGAGAAATCATTAACTCTGATGGATGAATGGATTAAAGCACAGAATGAATTTTTGAAATTGGTTAAACCTAAGGAAAAAACATATACATCATATGCTCTTGAAGATGAGGTAGTAGATGCTGTCTTAGAAATTCTTGGTGAGAAGAAAATTGCAGAGAATCTAAAAAATGGTGTAGGTGACAGGACTGTACACGAAGCAAGCAAAAATGAATTGTATGAAAAACTAGAGGGTAAGTACTCTAAATTAGCTATGGATGAAGCATACGATACTTTACAGAAAAAAGCTCTTAGAAAACTCATATTAGAAGATGATGTAAGAGCAGATGGCAGGAAAACAGATGAGATTAGAGAAATGGCTACTGAAGTAGATCTTCTACCTAGAGTACACGGTTCTGCGTTGTTTACCAGAGGTGTTACTCAGACATTAACAGTAACAACCTTGGGTAGTTTGAAAGATGTTAGATTGGTAGATGATATGGAGGGCGAGAGAGAGCAGAGATATATGCATTTTTACAACGATTTACCATTTGCATATGGAGAAGCAGAGAGAGTTAAACTAGCTCCAAGTAGAAGAGCTATTGGTCATGGAATGTTAGCAGAGAAAGCTTTGTGGCCAGTAATTCCATCTGAGGAAGAATTCCCATACACGATGTTAGTTATGAGTGAAATACAAGGTGAGAATGGATCAAGCTCAATGGCTTCTGCTTGTGGATCTACTATGTCTTTGATGACAGCAGGAGTTCCACTAAAGAATGCTGTTGCTGGTGTTGCTTGTGGATTGATAACAGGAGAAGATGGAAGTTTTAAAGTTTTGACAGATATGAGAGATGTTGAAGATTTCTATGGTGATATGGATTTTAAGATTACAGGAACAGATAAGGGAGTAACTGCAGTACAGATGGATACTAAGACAAAGGGTTTGAGTATGGAGGTTGTAAAGCAGACATTCAAACAGTCAAAGGATGCAAGATTGAAGATTCTTGCAAAAATGGCTGAAGCTATTTCAAAGCCAAGAGAAGAGATGTCTCAGTATGCACCTAGAGTTGTACAGATTAAGGTTCCTACAGACAAGATTGGTGAGATAATTGGCCCTGGAGGAAAGAATATTCGTGAACTTTCGGAAAGAACAGGAGCAGAAATTGAAATTGATGAAGATGGTACAGTTAATATCTATAGTTCTTCTAAGGAATCTATAGATGAAGCATCAAGGATTATTGGAGGATATAACTTTGTACCACAGATAGGAGAAATCTATGAAGGTAAGGTAGCATCAATTATGCCTTACGGTGGATTTGTAGATTTAGCACCAGGCATTTCTGGTCTTCTTCATGTGTCAGAAATATCTGATGAATTTGTTAAAGATGTTAGAAAGTTTATCAATGAGGGAGATATTATTAAGGTAAAGATAGTTGGAATAGATAATCAGGGCAAAATCAAGTTGAGTATGAAAGGATTGGAGAAGAAATAGAGTTTACCAATCTATTGAGGTAAATAGTAAGTTGTCCGATAATGTCGGACAACTACTCCTTAAATATCTTAGCAATATAGAAGCCCATCATCTTAGCATTAGGAATAATCCTAATAGTGTCTACTACTTCAGGGCAATATACATGACCACTCCATTTCTTAATTCCGGGCTTAACAAATTCTCTGTACTCACCAAACTCCTTACTTTCTACAATTGGTATCTTCTCAATCCTCGCATTAGGAAATAGATTCAAAAGATGAGAAACAACTCCTTCATTCTCTTCAGGCTCTAATGTACAAGTAGAATAAACCATACTCTTACCATGCTTCAGTGTTTTAAATGCAGAAACAATCAAATCTTTCTGTAAAAACACACTCCTCTTAACCTTATCCATACTCCAATACCTCAAAGGCCTAGGACCATTCATATAAATCAACCCCTCTCCACTACAAGGAGCATCAAGAAGTACATTATCAAAATAAATAGGGTACTTCTTACCAAAATCTCTACCATCACTCAAAGTAACCTTAATACTCTCATCACCAAACTGATTAACAACAGATTGTAAATCTCCAACCCTCTTCATATCAGAATCATTAGCTAAAATCTGAGCCTTTCCACCAGTCAAATCAGCAATATATGTAGTCTTACTACCTGGTGCAGCACACATATCTAAAATTTTTTCTTTAGCCTTAGGATTTAAAACAGTAACAGCAAGAATACTAGAAAGATTCTGAATATAGTACTTACCATCACTGTACTCCTCAGTCTGAGAAACTACAGACTTATCTCTGTTCAAAACAAAAAAAGTATTCTTTGCCCAAGTAACCTCTTCTAAATCAAAACCCTTTCTCTTCAATATCTCCTCTGTTTCCCTAACATCACCTTTTAAAGAATTTAACCGTATAGTTGTAATTGGTCTGTGTGAAAAAACACTCCTAACCTTACCCTTAGATACCATCAAAATACTAGCCATACGAGAAAAGAAAATATCATCCTTTGTATAATACTTCGTAGGAATTGTTCTGTTTGTAAACTTCTCTCTTCCTTTTTTGTAGTTACTTCTCTTTTTCTTTTTCATTAAATATCTCCTTTAATATACTTAATTATACTACCAATCACTAAACCAGTTGTTTCAGTTCGCAAAATATTACCTTTTAATTTAACAAAATCAAAACCTAGCCTCTTAAAAATATCTATATCAGAAATATCCCAACCACTCTCGGGACCAATAGCAATATATACTGGTTTAGAAAAGTCTAACTCCTTAACCAAATCTGACAAATATTTAGAATTATCAACCTCTGTTGCTAAGCAAATTCTTACAGAATCTTTAACAATATTCTTTTCATTCAATTCAGAAATATGTATAGGTTTATCTATTATCGTAGGAAATATATTTCTAGACTGCTCAGTGGCATCTTTAACCAACTTATTCCAATACTCATAATCCTTCTGTGCTTTCTTTACGCTTTTCAAAGAATACTTGGTTTCAACTGGAATAATTCGTTCTATACCAATCTCTACGCTCTTCTCAATGAAGTAATTAAATTTAGAATCATTACTCAATGATTGAATAATTGTAATATTTGGAACATATTCAGATTCCCTTTCTCCTAAATCTTCAATGATCTCAACCTCTACTGAATTCTTTTGAATATTAGTAACTTGAGCAAGAAACCTCTTTTCATATGTTTCTATTTCTACAATATCTTCGATATCGAGCAAGTTTTGAGCGATTACATTTCTACTATCAGAATCTGATAGGTATGTAATATCACCTAATGATAGCTTATGCCTAATATAGTACTTTTGCATATCATGTATTATATACTACCTTCGAGACAGAAGAAAAGGCTCTACAATAGGATCTAATTTCAATATATTTAACCAATATTTAAGATGCTATGAGTTAAAAAACTCTCATTTCATCTATTTGTCCGAATTTAGATCTAACTTTGTAGTTAATTTACAAGGTCTTAATTATGTGGATATTTTAGGCAGATTAGTTGTTTTTTCTTGAAATATACGGTTTTTTCATATACATTATTTGCTATGAAATTTCTTTCTAAAGGATTGTTGGAAAGTAAGAATCTTCTTATTTTTGTTTTGTGTATTTGGTCCTTTGCAATGTTACTGATAGGTCTTTTAATGCTTTCTAAGAATAGGAACGAAGATTTAGTGAAATACATACAAGAGGATATAAAGGAGGTGGAAGTAGAGACATTAATTCCTACAGTAGCTTCTGCTAGTACTACAGAAGTTGTTGGAGTCACAGATAGTCCAAATTACAATATTCTTTTCTGTTATATGGATTTTTGCAAAAAGTTAGAAAACGAAAAGTTTCTTAAGATGATTCAAGATGGAGACATATCTAAAGACCTATTTAACACATGGGTGCACTCAGATGTAGAGAAATATTTTTCTCCTTTGTATTCGAAAAAAGAATTAGTCAAAAACTCAAAAGGAGAATACCTCAGTAGAATTTCAGAGTATGTTCCTAATTATACTGTTGTTTACAATTCATTAAATACTAAATATCGTAGTGGTGAGCATGACATAATTGTAGAGATTCCATCTATAATGACAGCTTCAACTGATGGAAAGTTTGCATACAAATATATAGAAGTAGATAATACTCAACAAAAGCTTTATGTCTGGATTGATGGTGTAGTTGTTAGAGAAATATTCCTTTCAGGTGCTAGAGAAGATTCATCAGTAAGAGGTGTATTCAAGATAGTGGATAAGGGTTTACAACCGATAGCACCAGGTAATAAATATATGCCTTACTGGATGGCGTTTTACTATGAACCTACTAAATCGACTTGGTATGGTTTACACGGATTGATATGGATACCCAGATCTGATGGTAGTAGGTGGGTAGAGTCTGAAAGTAATATTGGTAAACGGATTAGTGGTGGATGTATACGAATGCTAGTAGAGGATGCAAAATATTTGTATGGTATTTTTGAAAAAGGTGATTATGTGTTAATCCATGATTAAGTTTGACTTTTTCTCTTGGATTTAGTTATATATATGTACATATAATTTGACTGCCATGTGTTATGGATAATCAGATAAGTGGTTTTGCATATACAGAAAATATTGATAAGAATAAGTATAGAGGAGAGAAAGCAAAGAGAATTTTAAAGAAAGTATCAAAAATCTTTGGAATACTGTTGGGTGTAGTGTTAGTGTTGTATTTAGGCTTTCAGCTATTTTTATCAATATTTTTCAAGCCACACGATGTAAGATTAACTAATGTCACAGATACATCTTTTACAGTCTCTTGGATGACTAACTATCCTATGCGAGGAGTAGTGTATTATAAGGAGAAGGATAGCATTCTTCCTGGTCCTTTAAGTTGGATAGGCGCAGATGTGGCCTATGATGATAGGGATATAGCAAAAGCAGAGAAGAAATGTGTAGACGATTTTAACGAAAAAGCTAAGGTTAGTGAAGATTTTGTAGTAGATACTAGTAACTACGATTGTGATAGTGTGAAGGTAAGAAGATTTGGTAATTATTTTACACACCATGTAACATTAAAGAATTTGGATGCTAACAAGGAGTATTACTTTAGAGTAGGAGATGGTTTGATTAGTTGGAAGAAGGATATTAACAAGAGTGCAACTTTCTATACATTAAATAGAGAGGTGAAAGCTCCGGCCCCTATCTTTGGTAAGGTAGTTAATGATAAAGGAAACTATGTAAATGATTCAATAGTATATATTAAGTTTGTAAATGGTTATTTGGATAAAGAATCAATATATTACAGTAGTGTTACCGCAGATAATGGTAGTTGGTATTTAGATGGTAATAACATTAGAACAATAGAGGGAGAACCAATAATAGTAGAAGAGGGTCAGGATATGATTAAAGCGTATGCACAATATGAGAACTATACATTGAGTGATCCCTATGATTGGGTTTATGGAAATAGCTCAATAGCATATCCAGATCTAGTAGTTAGTGATGAATGGGAGAAGGATTTAAGTATGAATGAGGATAACTTTATTAAGAGTGTGCGTGCGAACGAGGAGGGAGATGTAAATAATGAAACACCAACTCCTACTAATATGATAATTACTAATACCATTCTAGGTGGATTAACAAGTGGTTTGTTGACTGCTATTTATAATAAAGTCACAGAATCTACCAATAAAGAAGCAGTTGTTTCTCTTGAATCAGGGGGACCTGGTACTGATACAGTTGATACTGGAACAGTTAATAATTCGGAAGAAGGAGAGCAAAGAGATGAAGGATCTTCTGGACAAACTTCTAGTTCTCAAACTCAACCTGCAAATAAATTTAATATTCCAAGTTGGATTACACCAGCACATACAACACCATTGTTCGAAGCATTAGAGAAGGCTAATGATGAAAATTTAAGTGAAGAAGAGGCTGCAGAATATAGAAAGAAAGCAGATGAAAAAATGAAGGAAATAGGATACGGAAATGTTGCAAGGTTGTTAGCTAATGAAAAAGGAGGGGTAATAGATAATGCAGTGTTAGATTATATGGGTCTTGCAGGCAATAATAATATGGATCCAGCAATGAAGCAGACAGTCCTTGTTGGAAATGCGAATGCAATTGCTGGATATAATACACAAAGTGATAATGTGACAGTAAGGGAAACTATTGAAAAATGTGATAAAAATAATGTTTGTACTTATAAACCTATATATATAACTCCAGGTAAACCTATTCAGATCGGTGCATATGATGCTTGTGCAGGTGTTCAATGTGGAAGTGGTCAAGTTTGTAATGGAGGTAAATGTGTAAGTATAGCCGCTATAACAGAGAGTGGAAAACAACCTTATAGGGTTGCAGATGTTAAAACGGATGAAAAAGGGGATTTTACAATTGATGGATTGTCGTTGGATATTTTTGATAAAGAAACTCAAAACGTCATTAAAAAACAATGTGGTGGAGATTGTACTGTATGTATTGGCAGTCAATTTGAAAATTGGTGTAGTATAAAAATTCAATCAAAAAATATTGTGTATCGTACGGAGTTTGCTTCAAAATTATTAACTAGCAATCAATACAGTGAAGAAGCAGTAGATAATTTTTTCAACTTACAGAAAGAAAGTATAGAAACTGTTGTTGATGATAAGAAACAAATACCTTTTAAAGTAGGGGATAAAGATATGGTTTTAGTATACAATGATAATGGTACATTTGATCTTGACCTTAAAAATGTAAATTCTGATATGTTAAAGGAAACAATAGAATTGGAGTCATATCCTAATTTAGGTGTAGCTTTTTCTGAACTTCTAGAAAAGGACAAAATTACTCTTGAAGAGTTGAGTATTTTAAGAGAAAATCATAATAAAAATGTAATTAAGTATAATGATTGTAAAGCAGGTGAGAGACAAGATTGTGGTTTTATTAACAAAGAGGAGGTTGCACAAAATGGTCAAACAACAGAGATTGTACAAGATGACGGGAAAGAGACAGACAAACCAAGTAAAATTTTAACAAATGAGGAAATACAAAAGATTATGGCGTTTAAAGAGGTTGTCTGTGAAAAAGATGCTTGTGATAATATTGTTATCGAATGTAAATATGATCAAGAACCAATAGAAATCAAGTTAAAGTCTGTTACCACACCTGATGGTTATGTTGAAAATTATAACGTTTTAATTACATATCTGTCGAATACTGCAGGAGAAGAAGTTTTAGCGCTTAACAATTCTATCCAACAAGCAAGAGATAGTAATAATCCTACAACAGTTTCTTCTCTTGTTAGCGAAAGAATTGAAGCAGTAACTTCCCTTAGTAAACGATTTACCGAATGTACAAAAGAGAGTGATGATGAGTTTGTAGATTGCTTAGGTAAACCTTTAGTCCAAGATAAAGGGGATGCTCATGGTATTTCTGACTCTGTCCTTGGTGTTAATGATCAATCTTCAGAAATAAATGCTACAGGTAGTGGCTACATCACATATCTTCCAGAATACGGTTTCTATGATATGGAAGTAAATGGTCTAATTGAAAATGAAAAAGTAGAAGGAGGAGAAAACAATCTTCGTATCTTCTATATTGAAATGAATGGTGTAGCCGGTCTCCAATTCCCTGCAGATCCTGACAACCCTAAAGTAGGAGAAGACTATGTACTAAAATCAGATGCTTTAGATATCAAATACAAAAAAAGTGCAGATGTAATGACCCTCAACCTTAAACAAGGAGTCAACCTCATATCCTTTGATTACATACCTAAACTAGATGACGATGAATATACCAAGGCATCTAGTCTACTTAAATGGTTAATTAACAAAGGAGCTCGAGTTGAACACTTCTCTTACTTCTCTGACGGTAGATGGAAAGGTATTGGATATGTAAATGGAGAAGTTACAGGCGAAGACTTCAGTGTAACTCCAGGTAGAGGCTATCTCATATATACAACTAATACCACTGAAGTAAGTATACCTGGTCATAAAATAACTAGCAGTGTTCCAATAAACCTTAGTGCAGGTTGGAACTTAGTAGGTGTTCACGGTTATTCACAGATATATACCGCACGTAGTTTGTTAGATAGTATCAACAAAGTAGAAGGTTTAACAGCTAACAACATCTCATGGTGGCCCACTTCTAAAGGTAAATACGAAGGCTTACAACTAACCGATGGTCAAGAATACGGATTCGATTACCCCATCAGTTCTAGTAATGGCTACTTCATCCGTATTAACAAATTCGAACCAAAAGATACCAACTGTGGTTCCCTTCTCTGGCATGAAGGAGGAACACATAATGGTAAATGTGCTAACAGTAAAAGTATGTAAATAACTTGTTAAATTGAAAAACAATGGAAACAGTACCACCAATATTTTGGATGATAATAGTATCAATACTAACAATAATGCTATGTGTAGTACTCTACTACTTAGCAATGCTACTTAAAGAAAGCAGAGATACAGTATCAAAAACAGAACCCATAATCAAAGACCTACAAACATCAATTACATCCATAACAGAAACATTAAACGAAATAAATACACTAATAATAAAACCAGTAAGAGGGATAGGAGCAGCAATATCTGTGGTAAACGGAATAATCACTGGAATCAAAAAAGATACTACCGAAAAAGAATAAATAGAGGAACATTGTCACAGACTCCATTAAAAGGTATCATATTTCATAATGAAAATTGCTCAACTTCCTAAGAGAAGAACTAAAAACAATATAGTATTAACAATCCTCATCATAGGATTACCAATACTACTGTTTGCAACATACAAGGTGGTTCAAATAATTATCAACGCTTCAGCTGACACACAACCAAAAAATGTAGTAGTTAGTGATATAACTACCAATTCCATAAACATTTCATGGATAACAGACTCACCACTAACAGGAGGTGTAATTGTATACCAAAACGGAACACAAAAATCACAAGTAACAGACACAAGAGGTTCAGGAAGAAAACTAACTCACTATGTAACTGTAGATAACCTAGAACAAGGCACTACATATGATTTTACAATTCTTTCTGGGACAGACAAATATGCAGCACAAGGAGGTAAAAAGTTCACATTCACCACACCATCTATTACACCACAACAAGTAACACCACACCCAATATTTGGATCTATTACAATGAAATCAGGAGACAACCCAATAATCTATGCAATACTAAGTGACAAATCAACATACCCTGTCTCTGCTGTAGTAAAAGAAGACAAAGGAACTTGGTTGATAGATCTAGCATCCTTAAGAAGCATCTCTGATAAAAGTCTAGTTACAATCTCAAATACTACGAGCATAACCATAGTAGCAATCTCAGAAACAAATAGAGGAGCAGTAGTAGAAGGGGTATATTCATCACTCTTTAATAACGATGGACAATTAACAGCATCAAATACTCTAGCATTGGCAGAAAGAACAGATATGTATTCGTTTATACCTGATGGAGCAAAACTAGTTGCATATGACGAGATACCGACTCCTACACCAACACCCGTTCCTAGACCAGCGCCAACCCCCACGCCTGCACCAACTCCTGAACCAAAGGAAGAAACTTTTAAAAGGATATACAGAATAGTTCACCAATTACCTTGGGAAAATCTCTCTACTAAGGCAGTATCACCAGTAACAACTACAGTTACAGGAGAGAAGAGTGTAAAAGTAACGAATCTTACAGATACTGGATTTACAGTGATCTGGGTTTCAAAAGAAAAAGAAAAAGGATCTGTAAATTATGGAACAAGTAAGTCAAACTTAAACAGTACAGCTAAAGATACTAGAGATGGTTTAGTATCACAAGGAGAATACTATGTACACTATGTTGATGTATCAAAGCTACAACCAGAAACAACATATTACTATGAAATAAAATCAGGACAAAATACTTACGATAATAACGGTGCTAAATACAGTATAGACTCGTTTGCAACATTAAGTTCACCTCCTGCATTTAAGAGCATAAAAGGAAAATTTAGCAACATGCCATCACATGGAGAAGGAATTTTGATAGCAAGTATAGAAGATACTGACGAAACTGGTACATTAGGTAAAAGTCTTCCGATTGCTACACTAATAGGAGATGCTGGCCTATTTACCCTAACAGTATCAAACAGTTGGAGTGAAGATGGTACTAAATATTTTGAATATACATCTCCAGATAGAATAACTTTGGATATAATGACAACATTTGATGTTAAAACACAAACAACAACGATGAAAGATGTGGAAAGTATAGATATAGATGTAGATCTGAAAGATATATCATCAATTCCAACAAGTACATCTACAAGTAAAATTCCAAAATTAACAAATTACGGTATAGTTGGAGCAACAGATGGATCATCTTTACCTGTAAGCAATCCGTCAATATCGACAACATCAAATGAAAACATTACTGCTACAAGTGGCTCAATACCAAAAACGGGAGTGGTAGAGGATATGATTTACGCTTTGTTAGCATCTTTTACTTTAATTGTTGTGGGAAGTGTAATATACTTTAAATCAGGCAAAAATAAGAGATATAAAGGTAAAATGGTTAATAATCTATGATGCAACCAAGAAGAAAAAACAAAAAAGGTCTCTATTTCTTAATAATGTTAGTAACGTTTTCTTTCTTTGTTGTAAAAATTACAAACAGAATCAATATAGGAACAAAGGCTACTGAGATAAAAGTAATATCTACAGAAGAATGTACAAGTTGTGGTGGAGTAAAATCTAAGGTAGTAGAAGAAAAGATACTTCCAGAAGAAAATGGTATGAAGGTTACGATACTACCTGCTTCGGAAACAGTAGATATTACAGAAGTTGTTTTAGGGTCCAGTAGTATAGTGGGCAGGGGAACAGCTTGGTCATGCAAAAGAGGTTATAGCGTGGCAAATCGACTAGAATCAGATACTCTTTTATGTTCAGATGGTACTGGTACTATTGACTACAAAGATGGTACGGTAGTAGGTGGAGATGTCATTGTCGATAAAGATGCAGAGATACAATTAGTAGAAGTAACTTATCCATTAGGATATTGGTTAGGTCAAGATGGTTTTGAAAATAGTACAAAAACAATTACTTCTAGGGATCCTTCTTACAATTCTAGTGGAGAAGTGTTGGACGAAGCTGCTCAAAGTAGAGCTCTTGCACCAAAAGAAGCAGAAACTTTTCGAAAGAATATAGATGGTACAGTAAGACAGCAATTCATGGTTAAGGGATCACTCATTGCTTACCCAAAGATAACTGAACTTTTAGAATCAGGAGAGTATATTATCAAAAATGCTGATCATGATCCGAAAACATTTTGTGCTCCAGAAGTAGCCGTATCGGATTTTAATGGTGGCAAAAGTAACTATGTGGCTTCTGATAATGAAGATGGACTATATTGGCGTCAACAAATACCAGGAGGAGATAAGTATGATATAGAACCAGAAGATGGCTGCTTAGATGTTGGGAATCTAAGAACAGAAATGAATTACGGCCTAGAAACTGCGTGTTGGAAAATTGTTGCTAGAATTAAAGGAGTATTTGAGGATTCATTTAGTAGAGCAGAATGGAATGCTTGTCACGGTATAAAATGCGAAGAAGGAGATGAAGATTGTGAAGATGTTGGTCCTACAGGAGATTGTACTGGACCAGTAAATATAATGATTGAAATGTCTTCAATATTTGGAGATCCATATGAGTGTGAAGCTGAAGGTTGTGCTACAGCAGCTATGACATATCTACATAAGGCAACTCTTTCTCCTCAGCAAGCATCTAAGAAAAAAGTAATATCTAGTAATTCAGAAGATTCCTTGATGCACTTTGTTGCTACACCCTGTAAAGCAATAGTAGTAGAAACACGTTTAGAAATTGGTGTGTGGTGCTTATGGGATGATTCACCTACAATGTTAAGGTTCTTTCAAAGCAAAACAGATAGTGCTCCCGGGCAGGATTTCCCATCTAATTTTGATAAGTATTGGAGAGTAACACAGGAAGCTATTAAAAGGTCTTCTAAATATTATAAATTGTAAAATATAAATTATTATTAAGAGTAAATGATTAAACTAAAGAAATTGATTATAACTTTTCTGTTTTCGTTTCTTCTATTTAGTACAATTTCAGAAACAGCCTATGCTCAGGAAGTAGAGGTACTAGATACTACTGCAGGTTGGGTTGAACTAATAGACAAAGTAGAAAAATTCGCGGATGTTAAGGGTGAAAATATTTCACAATTCATAGCTAAACAAATCTATGGTGGTTTAGAAACTATGTTAATGGAAACTTGTCCTTCGTGTACAAGAGGAGGGGAGAGAGTTATGAATGATCCTACTATTCCAGATTCTGCAAAAATGGGTCTGTTAGAAACAAGTGAGAAAGCAGTATATTCCTTGTTTAATAGTGTCCCAACTGTAGATGTTCCTGCTCATTTGGCACAACAGTGGGTACCTGGATATGCGGATTCTAATAGTACATACGCTGCAGGATATACAGATTTACGAAATTCGAAAGTGGATGTCCTGTGGATGACTACTAGAAATATAGCGTATACAGGATTTGTAGTAATAATGATAGCTATTGGTTTTATGATTATGTTTAGACATAAGATAGGAGGTCAGATAATGGTTACTGTAGGTAATTCTATCCCTAAAGTAGTTGTAGCTTTGGTACTTGTAACATTTAGTTTTGCAATCATAGGTTTGATTATAGACATTGGAGCCCTCATTATGAAGCTTGTTCAGATTTTGCTATATGGAGGTCCTGAAATGGGTGAAGGAGTGAAGATAACGAATCCAATTACCATGTTTGGTAATTTCTTTAGTAAGACAGGTTTTACTTTTAAATTGTTTTCTGGTACTAATTCTTTAGTCACTGTTATACTTACAATCGCGGGTGTGTTTAAAAGTGGGACTGCTACCACAGTTGGTATCATTGGTCTTTTGTTAACTTTAATTCCCATAGGAATTGTCTTCTGGGGTATGGTAAAGCTTTGGATTACTCTTTTAAAAGCATATTTAGGAATAATAATGAGTGTAATATTTGCTCCATTGGCTATATTTGCTGGTGCATTACCAGGCAATGAAGCATCAACTATAAATATATTTAAGTCCGCTTTAAGAAATGTATTAGTTTTCCCGATAGCATATGCAATTGTTAACCTACCTTATTATGCAGAGTCAAAAGGAATAACATTGGCATTTCCAACATCATTAGCGGGTGAAGAAGCTGTAGATGGAAAGGTTGGTGGATTTATGCTTGCAGTTGTTAAAATAGTTGCAATATACGCTGCTGCAAATGCTCCTGCTATGGCAGCTGTCATAGTTCCTCCTACAGTGTCAAAACAAGTAGGAGACACAGCAACTGCCGTCAAAACAAGTCTGTCAGGAATACCATTAATTGGTAGTATGTTTAAATAGTTTGATTAAAGTATGGCTAAAGAGAAACCTAAACAGTATAAAGATGCTTTGGGTTCCATATATGATTTTATTTTTGCAGAAACAAAAAAACATCCTGCAAAGGTTAAACCAGTAAAGGTCACAGGCATAGATGGTACCTCTGAATTTGCAGATGCTCTTGTTGCTACACTTGAAAATCCTCTCCTGTTTGTAAACAAATCAACAATGGACGCATTTGAAGATGTTGTTAACTACGATTTACTTAGTGTTAAATACGGAGAAGGAAAACGGAATAAAGTGAAGCTCAATGCCAAAGATATACCAAAAGCATTAAAAGATCCTACAGGCTTCTTAGATAAAACATTTACAAAATATGAAGCGAACAGAAAAGTTAACAAAGCTTTCTGGGCTGGTGATGAAATACAGGCGTTGCTAGGTAGTATGTGGGCTAAAAAACATGGATTGGATAAGGAAACAGTTCTAGCTATGTCAAACCTACATGGAGCATTTGATAGATTGAAGCAAATAGAAAACTTTGATTCTGCTAAAGCGATAAGTACAGAAGAAAGGATAGAGCAATTAATAGATAAGCATTTAATAGATCCAAATAAATCATATACCTTGGCAGACTTCATAGAGAGATACGGTTCAGAAGAAGAAGCTAAAAAAAAATTCGGTGAATATAAGAATTGGATAGAGAAAGCAAAAGATACAAAAGAAAAAAAGTCTTTATTATATGACAAAAATGTATATGTCTTTGTTGAGGGTCAAGAAATACGTGACAAGGCAGTAGAAGCAGAAAGTGCTGGTGATATGTTAAAGGCACAAAATTATTATCTTTCGCGGCGATATATAGATTCTTCATTAACGAATGAACAAAGAAAAACAAGTGAACGGAAAAATAGTATGGAGATTAGAAGATATAAAGACGAGGTTAACAGATTAAAAAACAGTAATGATCCAAATAAAAAAGAGAAAATAAAAGCGTTAGAAAAGGAAATAAAATTAATGTATGCAAATAGAAGTATGTCAGGAAGTATGAGAGCTGCAGCTTTTGCCGGTAGGATGGATGGTTTCTGGTCTTCTCTTAAGGGTACTGGTCAAATTCAAGCAGGTGATCTTTTCATAACAGGAAACTTCTTTAATCGTTCAAATAAACATTGGTTCAATCCCGTAGATTATGGAGCAA
Organism: Candidatus Dojkabacteria bacterium; assembly: GCA_050943415.1. Taxonomy (GTDB): domain Bacteria; phylum Patescibacteriota; class Dojkabacteria; order SC72; family SC72; genus UBA5232. The sequence continues at coordinate 51,305 of JBMNPD010000003.1, read as the reverse complement.
GCAGAACATTAAGTGAAGGTGGAGTGCGTGGGTTTAACAAGATTAATATTAACGGAGCAGATATTAATTTCAAAATAGCAAAAACATCGAGATCACAATATGCTCAAAGATTTAATGAACGGTTGCTTAAATTCTATTATAGGATCCCTCTTGTACGTGTTAAATCTTTAATGAATGGAGAGCTATATGCCTACCAAGTCTACGAAAATATGAATAAATTTCAAAATAAGTTTGGGAATAGTATTCAAGGATTTGATATGACTAGACTATATAACGACAAAGGAAAGATAAATGACGCATATATGGAGAGTGTCTTATCAATACTCTCTCAAGAACAGGCCCAAGCTTTAATTGAATTTATAAAAAAGAATGAGAGATTAAGTAATTTAGCATATCGATTTAATACTATCCAACGATGGCAAAACAAAGTGTCAATGTATTTTGATTCAAAGATAGGAAGGAAATCTAGAGAACAGATTGCTAATCTTCTAATTCAAAGTGATGCATTCAAGAAATTTGCCGGAGAGATTTTAAAAGAATGGGTAGAAAAAGGTGGTATGCAGCTATTAGGAAAGGCAATAAATCGTGTCATAGGGAGTGTTGTTGGTGGGCCATTGGGGAATATAGTTGGAAATATTGCAACAGGTACTGCTACGAGAGTTGCTACAAAGTTAGCAGAGCCAACAATGAAAGCAGTAACCAAGACATTAGCTTTTGTTTCTGTTGGGGTATTACTTGTAATGGTACTTTTCTTCAAGTTTATTTTTGGAAGTTCTGCATTTTTATCTGTAAATTCCCATATCTCTCCTGTAGAAGTAGTTACTTGTGAGGGGTTTAGTATATTTGATAGTGGAAGAGGAGACTTCTTTTTTGAAGATCTAGATGCTGATGTTCCAATCTTTTCTGGATCAATAGAGGAAATTTATGACCAAGTAGCAGCAAGTATGGGACTTGGAACTAAGTTAGAACTTGTCACATGTCCTGGACATCGTATGTGTGCTAGTATTGACTGGGCGTGGTGTTACAGTGCTGATAAAATTTATTGTAAAGGTGATAAGTTAGCTAAGCAATCTAATGTCACTCTTTCAAAACTATTTACTCATGAACTTCTACATCAAGTACAAGGAAGAAATGGGGGAGGAGCTCCGTCTGTAGTACGTGAATGGGGAGCAGATTTACTTTCAGGCAATGGTGGACATTACAAATTCATGGTAGATGGACAGTGTGTAACTGCAACTTCGACAAAATCATACTTCCTTTCTAGAGGTTGCTCTGAAGGAGAACTCGCTGATTTAGCTCGAAATGTTGGAGGGGCCGTATCAAGTGCATGTGGTAGCATGGTTGCGTCTTCTATTCGTTTTTGTAGATAATCTAAATATGAAAAACTTTTTTAAAAAATACAAATGGTTTATTCTAGCAGGAGTAATTCTAGGACTGGTCCTTGTTACAATTTTTCTTCTTGTTGCCAAACATAAAAAAGAGCAACGTGCTTCTTCTATAGTTAATAATAAAGTATTTGTTGAACCATTTGTAGCTCAGAATATATACAGTATAAAAACAATACCATCTAAACAGTCACTTTTTCAAAATGAATATGTCCCTGTATATAGAATCAAAGCAAGTAAGGCATCAATTGAAGATTTAATTGAAAAGTTGAATCCAGATTTTACTAAAATTGCTGAATCAGAATACTCTGCTAGTTGGAATTTTGGTACAGTTTTAGTTGGATACAATTATGATATGGGTATTTTAAGTCTAACTTCTCGTGAGAAAACAGATTTAGGAATAAAAATTGTAGACCAAAACGCTGTTGTAGACTTCTTTAGAGATTATTTTAATTGTCAGGTTGATGAAATTAATGTTTCCAAAGATTCTGATGGTAATTATATATATTCAGGAAAATATAGTATTGGAGATTTTCGGTTTGGTTCTCTTGAAATAGATTCAGATGCGTACAAACTTCTTGTAGATAGCTCAGGTAATCTATATCAGTTTAATATCTTTCTTTATGACACATCGTCAATTATTAAATACTCTGCATATCTTCCTGTGAATCCTAAAAATCTTATAAATACAAAGAGGATTTTTGGCAAGTATATGAGTATAAATGAGAGCTATTATGAAAAAAATCCAATACAGCAGTCCTCTATAGAAATAGTTCAAGATGATCCTAAACAGCTTGTCTCTACATATTTATTCAAAAATTTCTCACACGGATATATATTCCCTGCATATATAATCAATTCAGATGTTAAGGTAAAAGATTTTGTAGGGAATGAATATCTGGCAACTATCAATTACTATATCTGTGCTGTTTCAGAAGAATTCTTAGAGAAAAGTGAGATTGAAGATGAAGGAGATCTTCCTGTTCCATATTTGTTAGAAGAACAGTAAAAATTAAAAATATCCCAAATCATCTAAATAGATGGTACAATAAGAGCATGAAAAAATTCCTATTATCGATTTTTTTAGTAATAATTATGTTATCACTTCCGTCTGTAGTAGATGCTTTCTCTTTTTACTCAGTTACTTCACAAAAATTCGACACATCACTTTTAGATAAAACTTCTCAAACATATTCAGAACCAAACAAAATATTGGTAACACCTGTAAATACAGTATCTCCTGTACTTTCTAGAGATCCTGCTAAATGGGTTAAATTTCTCTACTACTACTCTATCACAAGATTACATTTGAGAGATTTGCCATACACATATCTCTTAGATGAAAGTGGTTTGATCTATCAAGGAAAATCAGGATATATAGAAGCGGATGCAGGTATAGAAGGTGCTAATGGAGTAATTCTAATTGGTTACCTATCAAATAATCCAGTAATGACCAGTAGAGCAAAATCTTCTCTTAAAGAAATAGTAGATGAACTATCTACTAAGTGGAATATTACTGAAATAGAGGCAATAACTTTGGATATTAAAAAGAATGATAAAGATATTTCAGCTATTTCATTCAAACCAGCTACAGGTGAATTTTTAAAATCAGTCAAAGAACTTTTTTCTGATTGGAAAGGGAAAAAAGTAAATGATCTGAAATATAAAGCTAAAATAGAGAACTTACAGTATTCAAAAGAAGTAAAAGTATTGGAAAGATCAAAAGTTACTTTAACTGTAACAAATATGAATGATTTTGTATGGTTTACAGATAAAGACCCTATATATATTGCAACTGCAAGTGGGAAAAATAGTGGATTTGCAATTAATCAAGTTTGGGAGAGTTTTAGTAGGCCAGTAAGTATCTCTGACAAAGTTATACTACCAAATGAAAGTGTTGAACTATCATTTGAAATGGAGGCTAAAGTTAAAATAGGAGAAGCGAAAGAGTCTTTTGTTCTTCTTAAATTTAACGATCAGCCTTTTGAAGATTCTTCATTTGATATTGTGTTGAATATTGTAAAAGGAGATAATTCATTAGTAGAAGTAGTATCTCCAAAGTATGGATTTGTAAATATTAGAGAGTGTCAGTGGAGTAGTTGTAAAATTTTAGAAACTGTTGATGAAGGCTCAGTTTTCATACTTTTAGAAGAAAAAGATGGTTGGTGTAGAGTAAAGTTTGGATTAGAATCAGAAGGTTGGATAGTATCAAGATATCTAAAAAAGATTTAAACATATTTCAATGAATACAGATGGTATTTTAAAGGGATTAAATCCTGAACAAAAGAAAGCTGTTCTCTGTACAGAAGGACCTCTCTTAGTCTTTGCTGGAGCAGGTTCTGGCAAAACCAGAGTTATTACTAATAGAATTGCTTATCTTATTACTGCTAAAAATGTTAATCCTAGAAATATTATGGCAGTAACATTTACTAAAAAAGCAGCTGGTGAGATGCAAGAGAGAGTGCTCTCTTTACTTAAAGATTTGGGATTTGACAAGAAAGGTTTTCCAACAATAGGAACATTTCATTCAATAGGGGCAATGATATTGAGGAGCAATGCAAAAGAAGTTGGTTTGACTAACAATTTCTCAATATATGATACTGATGATAGTGAAAATATTATTAAAGAAATTCTGTTAGAAAGAGAGATAGATATTAAACAGATAAAACCTAAATCAATAGCATATTTCATAGGAGCTGCGAAAAATGAAATGATTTCTCCTGAGCAGTTTGGTTATCATCACTCTGGCTACATAGAAGATATTGTTGCAGATATATATCCTCAATATCAGAAACAACTACTTGCACAAAACTCTGTAGATTTTAGTGATCTCCTTTATCTAACAGTAAAACTTTTAGATGAAAATGAAAAGGTACGAGATAAATATCAGGAGCAATACAAATATATGTTGATTGATGAATATCAAGATACAAACAATGCTCAGTATATGTTTGCCAAAATTATTTCAGCTAAACATAAAAATATATGTGTAGTAGGTGATGATGATCAAGGAATATATGCTTGGAGAGGTGCTGATATTAAAAATATACAATCATTTGAGAATGATTTTGAAAATGTTTCTGTTGTTAAATTAGAACAGAACTATCGTTCTACAAAAAATGTCATAGAAGCAGCTGTGAGTGTGATTAAGCAGAACAATAGTAGAGTGGATAAAGTTTTGTGGACAGATAATAATGAAGGGGAGAAAATAACTGTATATCAAGCAGCTGATCAAGAAGATGAATCATCATATGTGGTTGAGAAGATAAGGAGTTTAAGTCAGCAAATGATTCCTTTGAAAAATATAGCCGTTCTATATAGAACGAACTATCAATCAAGAGCAATAGAAGAAGCTTTACTAAAGAGTGGCTTGCCTTACAAACTTGTAGGAGGATTTAGATTCTATGAGCGTAAAGAAATTAAGGACATTATCAGTTATCTTCGGTTTTGTTTTAATCTAAAAGATGAATTAAGTTTAGACAGAATCATAAATGTACCTAGTAGAAAGATAGGGCCAAAAGCTGTAGCCGACATACATTCTATGGCTAAGGAAGTAGGTCTAACAGTAGGGGAATTATTGGTGGGAGCGTATGCTGTCTTAAATCAAGAGTTTGCAAAAGAATTAACTTTTGATATTAATAAAATAGAAACTATTCAGGAAAAATGGATAAAATATTCAAATCTCATCAACTTGTTTGGTCATTTATACTTCATGTCTAAGAAACAGACATTGATTGAAATTATAGAAAGTATTCTGGTAAATACGAAATATGTAAAATCATTTGATGATGGTTCTGAACAAGCTGAGATGCAGAAAGAGAATATTCAAGAGTTGAAAAATGTTGCAACATCATACTCTTCAAAGCATGGGTTGAAAAGTTTAGAGATTTTCTTAAACGAGGTAAATTTAATTGAACAGGAGCAAGAGAAAAATCAAGATGGGACAAATAATTATTTGAATCTGATGACTTTACATTCTTCAAAAGGTTTAGAGTTTGATTATGTGTTTATGATAGGTATGGAAGAAGGTTTGTTACCACACTCTCGAGCTTTTGTTGATGAAGCTGAGTTAGAAGAAGAGAGAAGACTTTGCTATGTAGGAATAACACGTGCAAAACAAAAACTATTTATGACTTTTGCCGAAACGAGATTAACTAGAGATGGATACGGTTCTCAACTACCTTCTAGGTTTTTAGGGGAAATACCTCAGGAAATTTGTGAATACTACAGCTACAGATAGTTACTGTAACCAGCTTAATTCACCATACTGTTCAACATATTTTTTGTAGACAGCTGGCCACATTTTTTTGGGATTTGCACCAGCACGAACTTTCTCTATGGTTCTCTGAATTTGCTTTTCACCATCAAAAATATTGTCATTTGGGTATAAAGAGTACCAAAGACAAGGATCCCATTGAAAAAGTCCCTTATAGAAAGCTTTGTTACTTTCAGCGTTACAACCAGATTCTAACCTCATTGTAAATTTAAGCCATTGTTTCTCCTCCTCCGAAGCAGATATATTATCGATATATGCTTCCCAGTAAGGACAGTTGTACCCTCTTTGTGGAACAGAATCAGGAGTGTCGTTAGGCCCTTTTATTATGACAATCTGAGGCCTAGGTTCTCTTAGTGTAGTCTGTTCAATAATTTCTTCAGCTATTAATTCCTCACCTTTGTAAGTTCTTTTGATTTTCTGAGACATTAAGCCTAAAACTCCTGTTTGTTCAATCTCTTTTCTTTCTAGTTTTGAGCATAAAACAGAACCTTTAATCTCTGAAGTAAATGGAATTTCTAGTGTTAGTTCATCAATTGTAGAAGTATATGATTGTACATTTATAAAAGTGTTGTTGTACAGTGAGTTAATAGGTGAAGTTGAAATCAAAATATTCTTGTTGCTTAAAGGATAATTAAGATCTACAAGGGCAAGTACAGGTGATGGCTTATTTGTGAAGAAAGTACCTATGTCGCCTTCATAATTAATAGTAATGAGTTTGATATATGGAGAACTTTTAACCTCCTGTGCTGTAATACCGTATAGCTGTTCCAAAAGCAGGTTGAAATTGCTATCTGCTGTGGCATTTACAACCTTGCCAACATTAGAAAACCTTAATCCTATGACGAAAACAACAGCAACAAACAAAAAAAATAAAAACTTCTTCATAATAATGTAGAAATATTTTACCATACTCTTGTACCAACATGCGCGAGGTTTAACTTAGGTTAAACCTGTTGGCAAGTAAAATAGAAGGGAATTCGCTTCCAGTATAGAGAAAGTGTCTGTGCAAATAATATTAAAAATCATTGATGAATATGAACTCCATTTGTAGGGAATATTGTTAGATTAAGCTTCGTAATGTGTTAGGTTTAACCTAGGTTAGACCTTGTTAGTTAATCTTATTTTAATAATTATTGTTTATTATATTAACAATGTCAGATAGTAAAAGGATAAAAGATTATAGAAAATTTGGCATATACCATGTTTATAATCGTGGTCATAGAAAGTGCAGAATATGTCTAGATGTTAAAGATTACAACAACTTTATCCGTTGTCTACGTAGAGCCGAAAAAACTTTAGATGTCTCTATTTTATCTTACTGTATAATGCCAAATCACTACCATCTAATTCTAAAGTTGGGTGCTAGTAAGAGTGATATTTCTAGAATGATGCATAAAAGTATGACAGCATATAGTATGTACTATAACAGAAGACATGGACTCTGTGGTTCTCTTTTTCAAGGTACTTTCAAATGTCGTGAGATCTTGTATAGTAATGATTTTGATAATTTGTTGGAATATATTAAAAACAACCCTGTTAAGGATAGATTATGTAATAAGAATAAGAAATATAGGTGGTTATATATAAAGGAGGTGTTACCTAAGTTAAACCTTGCAAAAGATGGTGGGTTTGATTCCCAATTTCTTGATTTGTGGTAAACTGTATGTATGAATGATTTGGTTAAGAAAAGGTTAAAGGTTTGGGCTCCAATAGCACTTCTTTTTTGTGTTTTGGTCGGATTGTTTGTTTGGTGGTGGTTGGATAGGCGTGTTACTCAGGAACAACGTGATGATTACAGCGTAAAATTGAGTGAGGCACAGAGAAGTTTTGAAGCACACGAGTATGTTTCTGCAATTAACAAGTATTATGATGCTACAAAAGTAGTTCCAACAGATATTGCAGCTTACGAGGGTATTATTAAGATTTTGTTATTGAAAAATCGTAGCGCAGATGCATTGGGAATTGTTGAAAAATCAGCAAATGCACTATCTGCAACAGATAAATCTCGATTGTATGTGATGGTTGGTAATTATTACTATGAAAACAAAGAATTTGAAAAGGCAAAGGATATATATCAGAAAGGAATTGGTTTAGGAGTGGAGAATATGAATGCAGATTTGATGCTTGGGAAGTCTTTGTTAAATGTTAGTAGGGTTGAGGAAGCAAAGAGGCAGTTTGAATTAGATGGTTACAGTGGCGATGATTTAATAGAGGCAACTTTGTTAAGATCATATATCTACTCATTGTCAGATTACGGTAAGGCAGAAAATACTCTAAAGGAGGTTGCAGCATCTGATAAGTTTAAGCTATATTATGAAGAGTTTAGTAAAGTTTTGCAGTCGTTGGATACGGATACGAAGTTTAATTCCACTAAGCTTGCTCGCGTGTTTTTAAACAACGGTTATCCTTCTTTAGCTGTAAGTATTTTGGAACCTCGAGTTGAGGAACTTTCTGAATATGTTGAAGGTTTGTACTATTTAGGTAGAGGATATGTTGAATCGGGTCAGTATGATAAAGGATTGGAAGTTTTGGAGAAATCGCTGAATTTGGGTTATATGCAAACAGATATTGCTTGGGTTATGGCTAGGGCGTATGTTAGAAAGAACGATTTGGACTCCGCTATGAAATATTATTCAACTTCTGTAAGTTACGCAGGAAAGAATATTATTAAAGATTTAGCTGATGAATATATACTATTCCTTTTGAGAAACAAACAGTATTTGAAAGCTGCTGAGAGTGTGACAAATATGCTAACTTCTTCTCAGAGTGCTTTCCTTTATTTATTAGGTATCAGAAGTAATTATGAATTGAATGAATTCAACAAGATTGATTACTATTTGGAGCAATTAAAGAAAATTGCTCTTACTGATGAGGAGAAAAAGGAGTATCTGTATTGGAAAGGAAAGATTCTTCTTAAGAATGAGAATTTAACTGAAGCTAATTCAGTGCTTAATGAATTAGGAGGATTGGATAAATATAATTCTAAGTACTATCTTCTTCTTGGAAGGTATAGTGTTGAAAGTGGTGATTCTCAAGCTGCGAAGACTGCTTTTGAGAAAGCTGTAGAGTATGATTTAGATAACTCTGTGACAGAAGAGGCATTGAAGTTGTTGTCTAATATCAATTAGTTCTGTATAATCACAACTGTTTTGCAGGTTAATTTATATAGTAAATTTTATGGATAAAAATACGTATAATGTACAAATGCCTTTAGATAAGGTAAGAAACATTGGTATTATCGCTCATATCGATGCTGGTAAGACTACTACTACTGAGAGATTACTGTATTTTACAGGTCAGGTACATAAAATCGGGGAAACCCATGAAGGTGAGGCTACTACTGACTTTATGGAACAGGAGCAGGAAAGAGGAATTACAATTATGTCTGCTGCGGTAACCTGTTTCTGGGAGCATAATGGTGATAAATATAGAATTAACATCATTGATACACCGGGTCATGTAGACTTTACAGCAGAAGTAGAAAGATCTTTGCGAGTATTAGATGGTGCAGTAGTTATCTTTGATGGTAGGAAAGGTGTAGAGCCTCAGTCTGAGACTGTATGGAGACAAGCAAACAAGTATAAAGTTCCTAGAATTTGCTTTATGAACAAGATTAACTTGATTGGTGGTAGCTTTGAAAACAGTTTTGAGACAATTAAGTATAGGTTAAGTAACAAGGCAGTTGCTGTAACATATCCAATAGGTAAAGAACAGGATCTTTGTGGATATGTAGATTTGGTAAAGATGAAAGCGTATAAGTATGAGGGCACAGATACTCCTGATTTGATAGAGTGTCCAATACCTGATGATATTAAAGGCAAAGTTGATGAGTTAAGGAATATTTTGGTAGAAGTACTTGCAGAGCAGGATGATGCATTGATGGAAAAATATTTTGCTGGAGATGAATTAGGAGAGGAAGAGTTGTTTGCAGCTTTACGCAAAGGAACTTTAAGTGGAAGCATCTTCCCTGTTCTTGGAGGTGATTCTAGAACTGCTATGTCAAAGACTCTTTTAGATTACATTACAATATGTTTACCTTCTCCTCTTGATAAAGAAGCAGTTAAAGGAGTTAACCCTAAGACAAATGAAGAAGAGGAAAGAAAAGCAGAAGAGAGTGAACCTTTCTCTGGTTTAGTATTTAAGATAGTAAACGATCCTCATATTGGTAACCTTTCATATTTTAGAATCTATTCAGGAAAGATAAATTCAGGTTCATATGTATTGAACTCTACAAAAGGTATAAAAGAGAGAGCAAGTCGATTAATCTTAATGCATGCTGATGATAGAGAAGAAGTAGATTCTTTGAAAGTAGGAGATATCGGAGCAATTGTAGGTTTGAAAGATTCCATAACAGGAGATACTCTCTGTGATGAATCTCACCCTATTATTCTTGAAAAGATAGATTTTGCAGAGCCTGTTGTATCTGAAGCTATTGAACCTGCTACAAAGTCTGATGAAGAGAAAATGTCTGAGGCTTTAGCAAGATTAACTAAAGAAGATCCTACTTTTACAGTTAAATCTGATATAGAAACTGGTCAAACAATCATATCTGGAATGGGTGAACTACATTTGGATATTATTGTTGATAGGTTAAAAAGAGAATTTAATGTTGCAGCAAATGTTGGTAAACCTCAAGTAGCTTACAAAGAAACTATTAAGAATGTTGTAGAACAATCAGAGGGTAGATATATTAAGCAGTCAGGTGGTAAGGGTCAGTACGGTCACTGTTGGTTGAAATTAGAACCTAATGAGAAAGGTAAGGGTTTTGAGTTCATAAACGAAGTTAAAGGAGGTGCAATTCCTAGAGAATTCATACCTGCTATCCAGAAAGGAGTAGAGGAAGCTATGAAATCAGGAGTTGTAGCAGGATATCCAGTTGTAGATATTAAAGTTACTGTATATGACGGATCATATCACGATGTAGACTCATCTGAGGCAGCTTTTAAGATTGCAGGATCTATGGCATTTAAAGAGGGTTGCAAAATGGGTGATCCAATACTCTTGGAACCAATTATGAAAGTTGATGTTGATACACCTGATAATCATATGGGTGATGTTACTGGATCTTTAAGTAGCAAGAGAGGGCAGATACAAGGTACAGAGAGTTTGGGTAGTGGTATTAGTAGAATAACTGCAATGGTACCTCTTTCAGAACTATTTGGTTATACAAGTGAATTAAGATCTCTAACTAGTGGTAGAGGTAGTGCAACTATGGAACCTTCTCACTATGCTGAAGTACCTAAAAATGTTGCTGAAGAGATTGCTGGAAAGAAAGTTTAAGTAACAATATTATTTACTTCTGATATGTGATCTATTACATAATCAGGGATATAATTGGTGGAAACTTGGTCACTTTTTATCCATATTGTTTTCATTAAGAAATCTTTCCCTGATTTTAGGTCTTCTAAGTCATCATCAACAAAGAAAACATTTTCAGGAGATATTTCTGGAAATTTGTCTACAAGAATTTTGTAAATTTGGTAGTCAGGTTTCTTTACATGATAATCTCCACTAAAAACAATTTCATCAAAGATATTCTTAAATCCGTATTTATTAGACAAGAATGCTCCCCATTCCTTAGAAATATTAGAAAGTATCGCAAGTTTGTGCTTTTGCTTCATCTGTATGAGTAATTCAATAATACCATTTCTTAACTCTATTTTGTTAAGAAATTTCTTTTCCGCTTCTTCAAAGTCTGTGATTCCTATATTCTTCCAAAATGTTTCTCTATCAATATTGTTAACCTTATACTCCTTGTAATGTTTCTTCACTAAATCTCTATCCATATTTGGGAATGTAGAAAGAAAAACATGGGAAATAAGGCGTGGGTCTGTAGTTAAAGTGCCAATCATGTCAAAGACAACAAGCTTTTGGTCAGTATATGTCCTTTCTTTGATATCCATAAATATTAATATATCTTTAAAATTAGTTGTATAAAAAGTGGGATTATTTCGCTCTGCAGGAGGATACTTGCTATAAAAATCAAAAAGCACAGAATCCATTTTTATATTATGTGCCAACTGAATGTCGGTCTTGGGGTTATTCCCAATCATAAGAATGTCTTCTCTGTTAATTCCTAGCTTCTTTGAAATTAAAGTACCAACTTGAGGATTTGGTTTGTCAGCATCTGCTTCCTCTGATGTGACTAAATAATCTATATATTGATTTATATTTAATTTCTTTAACTTTAGTATCTGAATGTCTGCTGTCAAATCTGTTACAACCATAATTGTGATTCCTTCTCTTTTTATAGCTTGAAGTGTTGTTAATACTTCAGGAAAAAGTTGCATATTAGAAAGAATATAGTTCCAATAAATGTTAGTTGCATCGTATACGAGGTCGGGTCTAAATCTGCAATTTAGATTTTCAAGTACTTTCTGTATATATAGATATCTGCTGTGACTGGCAGCTTTCCCTTTGAGAATTTCTTTTACCTGATTCTTTGATAGTTGATAGACATCTATAAAAGTTTGCCAAGATATAACTTTTAAATGTGGTTTAAGGTATTGGTATAGATGCCATTCAGCAGTATCTCTGTATTTGTCTTTGTTGTCAGAACTATACTGATAATCTTCTGTATTGGCAATTGTTTGGTCTAGGTCTATACATATTGCTTTGTATTTAGGCATATCTTTGTACTTTGTTTTGTTATCTTCTTTCCAGTATATATAAAATGAATCTTAAAGTCATTTTTTCTCTTTGTAGTAAAAGCTCTGATGAGTAGGTAGTAAAATTAGGTGAATTACTAAATTAGATAATGCTTTTTTTCTTATTTGTAATACAATTGCTTAAAGAACATATTTATTGATGCTAAAGGTCTTGCATTACTTCGAACTTTTTGATAGTATTCATCGCAGGTTCTTAAAAGAGAACTTTGCAATATAATAATATTGTATTTAATTTTTAATAAATATATTCATGGCAGAATTTAATAGAACAAAGCCACATATGAATATCGGAACTTTGGGTCATATCGATCACGGTAAGACAACATTTGTTCGTGGTATTCTTAGAACATTCACAGCAGATGCTAGTGATGCTGATCGAATGATTGATAAGTTGGATAAAGATCCAGAAGCGAGAGCAAAAGAAATCACTATTGCAGTTGCACACGTTGAGTTTGAAACAGAGAACAGACACTACGCTTTGGTAGATTGTCCAGGTCACAAAGACTACATTAAGAATATGATCACAGGAGCAGCTCAGATGGATGGAGCTATTTTAGTAGTTTCTTCTAGTGATGGTGCTATGCCTCAGACAAAGGAGCATATCTTACTTGCAAAGCAGGTAGGTGTACCTAAGATTGTTGTATTTATCAATACATTTGGAAAACCAGACCCTGAGCTTTTAGAATTGATTAAGTCAGATATTCAGGATTTGTTGAAGAAGTATGGATATGATCCAGATTGTCCAATGATTGAAGGTGATGCATTGAAAGCATTTAAGGGAGAAGAGGAAGGTGCAGCAGCAATGCGAGAAGTTATGAAAGCTGTTGATGAATATATTCCTCTACCAGAGAGAGATACAGAGAAACCATTCTTGATGCCTATAGAAGATATCTTCTCAATTGAAGGAAGAGGTACAGTTGTAACAGGAAGAATAGAGAGAGGTATTGTTAAAGTTGGTGATGAGGTTGAAGTTTTGGGAATGGGTAGAAAAGCACAGAAGACAGCAGTAATTGGAGTAGAAATGTTTAACAAAACATTAAGCGAAGGTCAGGCAGGAGATAATGTTGGTATTTTACTAAGAGGTTTGAAGAGAGAGGATGTACAGAGAGGACAGATATTAGCAGTTCCTGGTAGCATCTCTACACACACAGACTTTAAAGCAGAAGTATATGTTTTAAGCAAAGAAGAGGGTGGTAGACATACTCCATTTGTATCAGGTTACAAACCACAGTTCTACATCAGAACTGCTGATGTTACTGGAGAAGTAATATTACTAGAAGGTACAGAGATGGTTGCCCCTGGTGATAATACTGAGTTTACTGTCAAATTGATGGCACCAGTTGCGATCGAAAAAGGAGTCTCATTCGCTATTAGAGAAGGAGGCCAGACAGTTGGACAAGGAATTGTAACGGAGGTGTTAAAGTAAGTAAGTTAAAACAGAGGGTAGTAATCTGCCCTCTGTTACTTAATAATTTAATTTAGCTCTTTTAAATAGAATGGCAAATTTAACTGCAAAGATCAGAGTAAAATTAAAAGGATATGATTCAGTAGTAGTTGATAGATCTGCTAAAAGTATCATAGAGACAGCTATAAGCACAGGTGCTAAAGTAGCAGGACCAATACCTCTTCCAACAAAAAAGAGGAAAGTTGCAGTTACAAGGTCACCATTTATTTACAAGAGCTCAATGGAACACTTTGAGATTAATACTCATAAGAGGCTAATTGATATTATCGATCCAACACCGAAGACCATAGATTCTCTTCAGAGACTTGAGATGCCTGCTGGTGTTGATATTGGTATTCAGTAATAAAAATTATATGAAAGCATTAATAGGAATAAAAAAAGGAATGACAAGAGTTTTTAAGGACAGCAAGGTTGTTCCTGTTACTGTTGTTGATGTAGAAGGTTGTATTCTCTCTTTTGTAGAGAAGGAAGGTTTTGAATTAGGAATTGGTGAAAAAAGAAAACCAACCAAAGCTATGATTGGTAAATACAAAGTTGCTAAGAGAGTTCCTGCTCAAACAGGATATTTTAAAGGTTCATTAAAAGATGAAGTACAGATAGGAGATGAAGTTAAATCAGACATTTTTACAATTGGAGATAAAGTTTCAGTAAAAGGAGTGTCTAAAGGAAAAGGTTTTGCAGGAGTTGTTAAGAGATGGGGCTTTGCGGGAGGTCCTAAAACACATGGACAATCCGATAGACATAGAGCACCAGGATCAATAGGTGCAGGTACGACTCCAGGTAGAGTATTAAAAGGCAAGAAGATGGCAGGTAGAAAAGGAGGAGATACAGTTACATTGTTAAATAAAGAGATAGTAGATATTAAAGATAACTATATATTGGTCTCAGGTCCAGTACCTGGATCAAATGGTGATTTAGTAGCAATATATTCTGAATAATATGGAAAAGAAAGAAGTTAAGAAAACAAAAAAAGAAGAAAAGAAAGTAGAACAGAAGCTAAATCCAGCAGTGTGGGAAGTTCCATACAATGCCGATCTTTTAGCTCAAGTACTCTATGTCTACCGAAACAATGAGAGAAAAGCAACAGCTAATGTAAAATCTAGATCGGAAGTCTCAGGAGGTGGGAAGAAACCTTGGAGGCAAAAAGGAACAGGAAGAGCAAGACACGGTTCATCTCGATCCCCAATATGGGTAGGTGGAGGAGTTACCTTTGGTAATGTTTCTGACAAGAATTATAGTAGAAAATTAAACAAAAAGATGATTCGAAAGGCGGTATGTATAATGCTTTCTGAAAGATTAAGAAAAGAACAACTACAGTTTGTAAACAGTACAGAGAAATCTGCTGAAAATATTAGAAAAGAAGCTAAAGAAGATAAAAAGAAAATATTGATGATTAGTAATAATGAAGATTTAAGCAAAAAGATAAGAAATTCAGAAAAAGCTAAAGTAATAACAGCAGAGAAAGTAAATGCAAAACATTTAATAACATCAAATCTAGTATATGTAGATAACGAGATCGTAGATATTTTAGAAAAAAGATTAACAAATGGAAAATAAAAAGATAGTAATAAAACCAGTGATTTCGGAGAAAACCTATGCTATGGCAAATGCAGATAACAAGTATGTATTTGCAGTTGCAAGAGGATATAACAAGATAGAGGTAAAGAAAGCAGTAGAAACTAAATATAAGGTTAAAGTAGTAGATGTAAACAGTGTAGTCAAACCTGGAAAGATGAAGAGAGACTACAAAACATACAAGCAAAGAAGAGAGTCCGATAAAGTTAAAATGATAGTGACACTTAAAAAAGGAGATAAGATAGATGAGTTTTTGAAAGGCTAAAATATGGCAATAAAAAAATTTAAACCTACAACTTCGACAAGAAGAAAAACAAGATTAGAAGATAGGAGCATGTTAAAGAAAGGCTCTGGTCCTAAATCTTTAACTATTCCTAAGAAAAAAAGTGCAGGTAGAAACAATCAAGGTAGGATAACAGTAAGACATAGAGGTGGTGGTTTTAAGAGAAGAATCAGGATAGTTGATTTTAAAAGAAATAAATTTGATATACCTGCGAAAGTTACAGGACTCTACTTTGATCCAAATAGAACAGCATATTTAGCTCTTTTGACATATGCTGATGGTGAGAAAAGATATATCATTGCACCTAGAGATTTGAAAGAGGGAAGTACAGTTATATCAGGAGAACAGGTAGACATTTTACCTGGTAATGCTATGAGGATAAAGAATATTCCATCAGGTACATATGTTCACTGTGTTGAGAATGTGCCAGGTAGAGGAGCTGTATTTGCAAGATCTGCAGGACAGACAGCAATTGTTCAAGGTGTTGATCCAACAGGAAAGTATGTACAAATTAAAATGCCATCAGGTGAAATTAGACTTGTATTTGCAGATTGTATGGCAACAGTTGGACAAATTGGAAATGAGGAGAAATTAAATGTCAAATTGGGTAAAGCAGGAAGAAAAAGAAATCTAGGTTGGAGACCAGAAGTAAGAGGAATGGCTATGCATCCAGCAGAACACCCACACGGTGGTGGTGAAGGAAAAGGTCAGACTGGTGGAAAAGCAAAAGATATTTGGGGTCATAGAATTGGTACTAGAACAAGAAGAAATGCTAAGACAGAGAAGTTCATAATCAGGAGAAGAAGACCTAAAACTAGACCGTTTGCAAAGAAATAAATTATATTAACTAAAATATGTCGAGATCATTAAAGAAAGGACCATATACAGACGAAAAATTGATGAAGAAAGTGAAGAATGCTAGAGATGCTGGCAATATGTCTCCAATAAAGACATGGGCAAGATCTTCTACAATTACACCAGAAATGGTTGGATTAAAGTTCTTGGTACACAATGGAAAAAAATTTGAGGAAGTTTTAGTAGCAGAGTCAATGATTAACCATAGATTAGGAGAATTTGCTCCTACTAGAAAATTTAAAGGTCATGCTAAGAAAGGTAAACTATCTAAAGTATACGGTAGCAGTGGTAGATTTGAAGCGTAAATATAATTAAAAATATTATGGAAGAAAAAAAAGTAAAAATTACAATTAGAAATATTGCAGAATCACCTCTAAAGTTAAGGTTGGTAGTAGACATGATAAGAGGAAAAGAAGTTGAGGAAGCATTAAATGTTTTAGAATTAGTAAACAAGAAAGGTGCACTATCTGTTAAGAAAGCATTACTTTCTGCAATAGCTAGTGCTAGGGATATTCATGGAGTAGATAAAGATGCTTTAGTAATAAAAAGTATAACAGTTGACGGGGCAAGAACATTGAAAAGAACGAGATTTGCTTCAAGAGGAAGAGTGTCTCGAATTAGTAAAAGAAGATCACATATTAATTTAGAATTAAAAGTAAAGTAAGTATGGGAAGAAAAGTACATCCAAAAGCAATTAGAATGGGAATAAACAGAACATGGGATTCTGTTTGGTATTCACATAAAAAAGATTACCCAAAATTGTTAAAAGAGGATTTGATGATTAAAAATAGAGTTAGGGAAGTTATGAAAAATGCAGGGTTGGATGCAGTAAAGATAAATAGATATGCAGGTAAAGTCGAAGTATTAGCATATGTTGCAAAACCTGGTGTAGCTATAGGAAGAGGTGGAGAAGGAATAGATTTACTTCAGAAAGAGTTGTCTAAGAAATTGAAAACAAATGTAGAATTGAAAGTAAAAGAGGTTGGAAAAGCAGATTTGTCAGCAAGAATTGTTGCAAGAACCATTGCAGATGGAATTGAAAGAAGACAACCATCTAAATTACTTGCTGCAAGTGCAAAAGAAAAAATAATGGCAGCAGGAGCTAAAGGATTGAAAATATGGGTGTCAGGAAGAATTAATAATGCTAGCCAAGCTAGAACTGTAAAAACTACAGCAGGTTCTGTTCCTGCACAAACTTTAAGAGCAGATGTTGATTATGCATACGAAGTAGCACAAACAATGGACGCAGGACTTATGGGAGTAAAAGTTTGGATATACAAAGGAGAAAAAAATGATGTTGATTATGAAGAATAAAATATTAAGTAATAAATATGTTACAGCCTAAAAAAAGAAAACATCCAAAAGAATTTAGAGGAAAAATGAAAGGAGTTGCTACTGTAAACAATAAAGTAACTTTTGGTGAATATGGACTCAAATCTATAGAGTGTGGTTGGATTAATGCAAGGGAAATAGAAGCGGCAAGAAGAGCAGTTTCTAACTATACAAAAAGAAAAGGTAAAGTATGGATAAAAATCTTTCCACATAAATCCTATACCCAGAGAGCAATTAACAGTAAAATGCAAGGTGGAAAAGGAGCTGTAGAGGGATATGTAGCAGTAGTTTTGCCAGGAACTATGTTACTAGAGATAGGAGGTTTGGACGAAACAACTTGTAAAGAAGCTTTGAGATTGGCCGGACATAAATTTTCAGTTAAGACAAAATTTGTATCAAGACAAGAGATTTAGCTTGTGAATAACATAAATAATTGATAAAATACAAGCCGTTATTAATAATATGGAAAAAAATAATACAAGAAAAAGCAACAAAAGAATAATAGAGGGAGTTGTGATAGGAAATCAGATGGATAAAACCGTTAAAGTAAGAGTTGATAGGTTAGAAGCGCATCCTGTTTACAAAAAGGTTGTTAAAAGGAAGAAAGTTTTCTTTGCTAGAACAGATGAAGAACTAAATATAGGAGATAAAGTAACAATTAGAGAGAGTAAACCTCTTTCAAAGAAAATAAGATGGGTAGTAATTAAGAAAGATTAATATGGTACAGAAAGAAACAATACTTACAGTAGCAGATAACAGCGGAGCAAGAGAAGCCAAAGTTATAGGTATACCAGGTGCTTCTAATAGAAGATATGCAGGAATAGGAGATGTGGTTACTGTTTCTATACAGAAATCAATACCACATGCAGGAGTTAAAGATCATGAAATGCATAAAGCAGTAATAGTAAGAACAAACAAAGAACATAGAAGAAAAGATGGTTCCTACATAAGATTTGATGATAATGCAGTGGTTTTAATTGATATGAAAAATAAAACACCTAAAGGAAGTCGTATATTTGGTCCTGTTGCTAGAGAACTAAAAGAAAGAGGTTTTGATAAAATAGTTTCTTTAGCACCAGAAGTATTATAAATAAAAACAATGAAAATTAGAAAAGGAGATACAGTAAAAATACTATACGGAAAAGAAGCAGGGAAAAGAGGAACTGTTGTTGCTCTAAACCCTAAGAAGAGAACTCTTGTTGTAGAGGGCTTAAATCTGTACAAGAGACATCTAAAGGGGGATGGAAGAACAAGAACTTCTGAAATCTTAACAATAGAGAAACCTTTCCCTATCTCTAAAGTAATGTTTGTATGTCCTTTATGTGGTAAACCTACAAGAGTTGGATTAAGAAAGGAAGGAGAAGAAATTATTAGAGTATGTAAGAAGTGTGGAAAAGATATCGTAACTACTAAAAAAGAAACAAAAGTAGAAAAGAAAGAAGAAAAAGAAACTAAAAAAGATAATAAAAAAATTAAGAAAGAAACTAAAAAATAAAAATGGCAAGACTATTAGACGAATACAACAAAAGAATTAAGAAAGAGATAATGGAAGAGAACAAATATCAGTCCATTATGCAAGTACCTACTCTGAAGAAGATAGTTATAAATGTAGGAGCAGGAGAGAGTCTTACAAATAAAGCCGCAATGGATGAAATTGTTGAAATACTTGCTAAAATTTCTGGACAGAAACCAGTTATTAACAAAGCAAAGAAAGCAGTCTCTGCATTTAAAATAAGAGAAGGAATGGAGATTGGAGCATCTGTTACTTTAAGAGGACAGAGAATGTGGGAGTTTTTTGACAAATTAGTAAATGTTGTATTGCCAAGAACAAAAGACTTTAGAGGATTAAGCACAAAATCATTCGATGGACATGGTAACTACACAATTGGAATAGAAGATCACACAGTTTTTGTAGAAATTGATCCTAATAATGTTACAAAGATAAGAAGCTTAGAAGTTACATTAGTAACAACTGCAGAAAATGATAAAGAAGCGAAGTTATTTTTAGATAAATTTGGATTCCCTTTTAGAAAAGATGTCAACAACAGCTAAAGAATACAAAGCAAAAGCATTAAAAAAGAAGTCTAAATTTAGCACTAGAGTGTATAATAGGTGCGAGATTTGTGGAAGGGCAAGAGGATATCTCAGACATTATGGAATTTGTAGAATATGTTTTAAACAATTAGCCAGCGAAGGAAAAGTACCTGGAGTAAAAAAATCTATATGGTAATTTTATAAATATAAAAATGAACGATTTAATAGCAGATTTACTAGCAAGAATACAAAATGGAATAATGAGAAAGAAAGACACAGTCCTTGTTGTTAATACAAATATGAACAGGGCTATTCTTGAAGTATTAAAGAATGAAAAAATGATAGGGAACTACGAAGAGAATGGAAACACAATAGAAGTAGAGTTGCTCTATGAAAACAACGAGTCAGTATTAACAAAATTGACTAGAATAAGTAAGCCTGGTCAAAGAATCTATGTGTCAAAGAAAGAAATTAAACCAGTGATGAATGGAAGAGGAATCTCCATAATCAGTACATCAGAAGGTCTCATGTCTGGAGCATTAGCAAAAAGCAGAAACCTTGGTGGTGAATTAATATGTGAAGTTTGGTAATGAAATATGTCAAGAGTAGGATTAGAACCAATTAAAATTGAAGAAGGAGTAGAAGTAGTAGTGATAGAGAATGAAGTTACTGTAACAGGTCCTTTAGGTGAACTAAAAATTACATTACCAGAAGGCATATCTTGTAATATTGAAAATGGAGAGGTAACAGTTGCTAGAGAAAATGATGAGAAACAGTCAAAATCAAATCACGGTACATACAGAATGATGATTAAAAATGCAATCGAAGGAGTAAAAAATGGATTCGAGAAAAAATTAGAATTAGTAGGAGTTGGTTACAGAGCAAGAATGGAAGGACAAACATTAGTTATGAGCTTAGGTTGGAACCATCCTGTAAAGATAGAACCAACAGAAGGAATAACAATAGAAGTTCCAGAAGAAACTAAGATTACAATTAAAGGTTACGATAAACAGAAAGTAGGAGAATTTACAGCAGCAATTAGAGAAATTAGAAAACCAGAACCTTACAAAGGAAAAGGAATACGATACGAAGGTGAGTATGTTAGAAGAAAGAGTTCTAAATCAAGTGTTAAGTAAGATAAAAATATATAACTAAGAAGATGTCAAAAACAACTAAAAAAGAAAAAAGAATAAGAAGAAAAGCACACATTAGAAAGAATCTAAGTGGTACTTCTGAGAAGCCAAGAGTATTTGTATTCAAAAGCAACAAATATTTCTATGCAGGAATAGCAGATGATGACAAAAACACTGTAATTAAGTCATTTATGTCAAAGAAAAATGGCAAAGATATATTAGATATGGCTAAGAAATTTGGAAAAGAAGCTAAGAAATTTGATTCGTTAGTATTTGATAGAAGTGGTTACAAATACCATGGATTAATACAAGAATTTGTAGAGGAATTGAGAAAACAAGATATTAAAATTTAAAATAAAAACATGGACGAGAAAATTAGAAAAAACAACAAAGAAAGAAAAATGTACGATAAGAAATCGTTACCAATAAGAAGAGTTGCAAAAGTAACTAAAGGTGGTAAAAGATTGCGATTCAGTACTGTAGTTGTGGTAGGTGATAGACACGGTACAGTAGGTGTAGCATTAGGAAGAGGTGCTGATGTAAGAGGTGCTGTAGAACAAGGAGAAAGATTAGCTTCTAAATATGCAACTAAAATACAGCTTGTTGGAGATACCATTCCACATGAGATGTTGATGAAAGATGGAGCTTCAATAGTTTTGCTAAGACCTGCAAGACCAGGTACAGGAGTAATTGCTGGTTCATCCGTAAGAACAGTACTAGAGATGGCTGGTGTGGATAATGTATACGGCAAAATTCTAGGAAGTCCTGATCCAAATGGAAATGCATACTGCACATTTAAAGCACTAAAAGCATTGAGAAGTGACAGAGTACTGAGCAGAATGACAAAGATGAGAGATAGAATCGAGCTCAAAGAAGCCGCTGACAAAGAAAAGAAAGCAAAAGAAGATAAAAAGAGAAAAGAACATAAGAAAGAAAAAGCATCAAGAAAAGAAAAATTTCAAAAGAAAACAGATAAGAAAGCTAAAGTAAGTAAAGAAAAGTAATGAATTTAGAGAATATACCAAAAAGAAAAAATAGAATAATGAAATCAAAAAGACTTGGAAGAGGCTATGGATCAGGAGTCGGAGGACATACTGTAGGAAGAGGAACAAAAGGACAAAAATCACGATCAGGACATAAATCATTGCAATTCTTTGAAGGAGGAAATGTACCATTCTTTAGACGAATGCCAAAATATAAAGGATTTAATAGAAAGTTCAAAGAGGAAGCAAGTGCCGTAAATGTAGGAACATTGGAGAAATATTTCGAATCAGGAGATACTGTAAGTCCAGAAAATTTGAAGAGTAAAGGAATTGTTAAAAAGAATTCTAAAAAAATCAAAATCCTTGGAAATGGAGATTTGAAGAAGAAATTAACAATAGAAGGAATTGAATTATCTACTACTGCCATTGAAAAAATAAAAAAGTCTGGTGGGGTTATTAAATAATCTCGAAGAAAATGAACAAATTTATAGAAAAATTAAAGTCCATTTGGAAAACAGAGGAAATTAGAAAAAAAATACTCTACTCGTTGATGATCATGGTTGTATACAGAGTACTTTCTGCTATACCAGTTTCAGGAATCCCTGCAGATGCCATAAGACAGCTGTTTGAAGGAACAGGAGTAGGAGAAGTACTCTCTACTGTTTCGGGAGGAGTATTAGAAACAGCATCAATTGTTGCAATAGGTTTGACACCATATATTAACGCTTCAATCATCTTCCAATTATTAGCTACAGTAATTCCTAAACTAGAAGAGTTACAAAAAGAAGGACTAGAGGGAAGAAGAAAAATATCAATGTATACAAGACTTGCAACAGTTCCCTTAGCCATCTTACAATCATTTGTAATATACTCCTCATTACTTGCAATGGGATTAATACCACAACTAGGAGCATTAGAACTCGTAGCAATGTCTGCAACATTAACAGCTGGCTCTGTAGTAATGATGTGGTTTGGAGAGTTAATATCCGAGAGTGGTTTAGGTGGAGGATCATCATATCTAATCATGCTTGGAATCCTCTCAGGAATACCTGGTACCATAAGGACAAATTTTATGACAATGGATGTTGGCCAAAAAATTGTATTTACAGTATTTTCAATATTCTTAATAGTATCCGTTGTTTTTGTCACACAAGCTGAAAGGAGAGTAAAAGTACAGTATTCTAGAAGAGTAAGAACAGGTGGTGCAATGGAAAGCTATATTCCAATAAAGCCTACTCAGTCAGGAGTAATGCCAGTAATCTTTGCTATGGCATTTATTTCATTCCCTCAGCTAATAGGAAAATTTCTTGTAAGTAAAAACTATAATCAAGGATTAACTGATTTTATGCAGAAAATATTAGATTGGTTGAACAATCCATATATATATAACTCCTTAATATTTGTATTGGTCATAGCCTTTTCATTCTTCTATCTAACCGTAGTATTCAAAACAGATGAATTAGCAGAGAATTTGCAAAAACAAGGTGCATTTATACAAGGTATAAGACCAGGTGATAACACCTCTGATTATTTACGAAAAGTTAGCTTTAGATTGGCAGCAATAGGTGCTATCTTCCTTGCTATTCTTTCTATCTTGCCAGATGTTGTTGTTCAGACAGGTTTGATACCAAGATCAGTCTTTTCTGGGACTGGCCTCCTAATTGTAGTTGGTGTAGTTCTTGAGATAAAAAGAGAAATTGAATCAATGATAACGGTCAGAAGCTATAATAAATACCTTTAAGGTGGTTGTTTTGCTACTCCTAGTAAGGGTTATTTAGAGTTATTTCATAAATATTTAAGTTTCTATGGGCTGGAAAAAGCTACTTTATTCGGATTCTGTAGAAAGAATCATTTTGTAGTAGTTAATCAGTTTTCTATTTTCTTTGAGGATAAAAGGTGTGTGAGGACTTAATTCAATAGGATTATTGTTAATATATTTAACTAACTTCTCAAAATAGACAATATCAGTAACTTTCTTTCTTTTATATGTACCTTGAAATAGATGCCCAACTACTCCGTATTTTTTATTTATATATTTCGCATATACAGAAGAGACATTCTGTATAGCTCTTTCGGTGTTTAGATTGCTGTTTCTGACAACCAACAAATGAAAATGGTTGGGCATAATACAAAGAGAAATAATATTAAAGGAGCGATAATCAAAGTATTTGTAAAATAGATTAAGGAGTTTTGCGTAATCCTTTCTAGTAAAACAAATAGTTTGTTTTCTATTTCCTCTGTTATATATATGATAAATAATATCTTTTTCTAAACTTGTCCTCATTCTTAAATGATATATGGTAATTATTAAAAATAGGTTAAATCAAATTTTCTTTTATTAAATTAGCCGATAATTTCTTAAAAATTTGTTAACTTGCTACATCTAAGCCCTATGTGATAACATTATCATACTACCTTAAGGGTGTTTTTTAATTTACATATTATTTATATCAATGCAGACGACTTTTCTTTTTCATGGTCCTTCTGGTTGTGGTAAGGACACACAAGTTGACTTGTTAGTAGAACAATACAATTTTGAGAGTATCGGTACAGGAGAGATGTTACGTAAAATGTTGTTAGAGAATGATTCTGATGCTATAGAAGCTGATAAATATGTTAGTCAAGGAAAGTTTGTTCCAAATGAAATAATATATAGAATGTTGCCCAAATGGTTGGATAAGTATGATCCGACTAAGAATTGGGCATTTGTATCCGTAGTAAGAGATGTTGGACAGATCCCTCTCTTTGATGATTTACTGGAAAAGAAAGGTAGAAAATTAGATAAGTTCGTTCACTTTACATTGAGTGAAGAGGCTGCAATAGAGAGAATGTCACTTAGATGGTACTGTCCTAAATGTGCTGCTACATATCATGATAAATACAAGCCTGAAAAGGAGAAAGGATATTGTACAAAATGCTCTGCTAAATTAGAAAAAAGAGAAGATGATCAGCCTGAAAAGATTAAAGAAAGATTGAAAGAATACAATAGGACGATACAACCAATACTTGAAGAGTATAGGAAGAGAGGTATTTTGATAGAAGTAGATGCATCACCTTCAATTGATGAAATTCATAAGAATGTTGTTAAGGTTTTAAATTTGTAGGTCTGTTGAACCTGATTCTAAAATATCGAATTTGCTCTGTGCTGCTATATCTTGTAGTATATAAATGGGGTATTTAAAATAAAAGCGTATGGGTAGTCGTAAGGAAGCTACTACGAGGAGAAGGAAATCGAGACAATCAGCGGATACCTTCAGGTAATACTGTTTGCCTAAAGATTACTACAATTCCAAAAAGTAATTAACAGTTCCCAAATCTAAAATAATGGTATAAAGGATATGTGTGCTATTTTTGGATACTCTGGAACTAAAGAGAGTAAGAATATTATTTTTGATGGCCTCAAGAGGCTGGAATATCTTGGTTATGACTCGTGGGGAGTGGCTGTATTAGGAAAAGATAAGATTTACCAATGCAAAGATTTAGGTGAAGTTAAGGAGAGTGGTGCTTTTCGGAAGTTACCGAAAGGAAATATCGGTATTGGACATATTAGATGGGCTACACATGGTAGTGTAACAAAGATTAATGCCCATCCTCATCTTTCGTTATTAGGAAATTTTACACTCGCTCAAAATGGTATGGTTGAGAATGTTGCTGAATTAAAACAAGGTTTAATTAAAAAAGGTGTTAAATTTGTTTCGCAAACAGATACAGAGGTAATAGTTAGATTAATAGAGCAAGAGCTTGAAAACATGTCTCTTAAAGAGGCTATTGTTGATGTGTTTAAAAGGTTGAAAGGCAGGAATACAGTAGCTATTTTAAGTCATGACGATAGAAAGATTTATGCTTTAAGAAATGGATCTCCGTTAGTTATTGGTATTGCAAAAGATGGTGTATATCTTTCCTCAGACACGCTTTCTTTTTCGTTTGCTACAAATAAAGCTGTATTTCTAGAAAATTATGATATGGTAGAAATAGATGGAAAGGATATTAAAATTTTTGATGTTCTTGAAAATAAGAAGAAAAAAATTGAAGTAAAAGAGTTGAAGCATCAATATAACAATATTGAAAAAGGTAAATTTAAACATTTCATGCTTAAAGAAATAGTAGACCAGAAAGAAACTTTGCTTTTTGCTACAAACTACACAGAGAAAGATTTAGAACAATTAGTTAATGAGGTTAAAAAAAGGAACAAGGTATTCCTTATTGGTGCTGGTACTGCAGGGTTTGCAGCTGGGCAAGTTGCGTATTTCTTAAGAAATATTGCAAATGTAGATGCTAGGGAGATTAAAAGCTATGAGTTCAGATCATATCTTCCTATTGTTAACAAAGGAGATGTTGTGATTGCATTCTCACAAAGTGGAGAGACAGCAGATACTATTGAAGCAATTGAAGGAATGAAAGAGAAAGGTTGCAAGATTGCCAGTATAGTTAATATGCACGGTACTACCATTAGTAGTCTGTCTGATTTTGAGTTTTATGCAAACTCGGGTCCTGAGATATGCGTTGCGTCTACAAAAGTTTTTACGGCACAGTGTGCATGGGGATATCTTTTAGCCATGAGTGTTGTAGGAAAGTACAGGATAGCAAAGAAGAATATCAAGGAGCTTTCTAAAGAAATAACAAGGCTTTTTACTAAAGAGAGCTTTGCGAATATAAGGGATATTTCAAGCTGTATGGTAAACAAAGATAGTGCCTTTATTTTAGGTAAAGGAGAGAATGTATATATCGCGTTTGAAGGAGCTCTTAAAATTAAAGAAGTTTCTTACAAACATGTGGAGGGTTTTGCGGCAGGAGAGTTAAAACATGGTGTTATAGCATTAGTGGAGAAAGGAACGATTGTTTTTGGTATTATTCCACCAAAAGAGAGTGAAGATAGCGCTAGTTTGATTAGTGCTATGGAGCAAGTAAAGACAAGAGGTGCTTTTACAATAGGTGTCGGTAGTCAAGAATTTAGTAAGATGGATCTATTTGATAGATATATTGAGACACCACAGGTTGGTAATATTTCTAGTATTAGTAATGCTATTCCTTTCCAACTAATCTCGTATTTCCTTTCTGTTAAATTGGGGAATAATGTTGATAGACCGAGAAATCTAGCGAAATCAGTTACAGTTAAGTAGTTTCTAAAAGTGATTGCTGCTGTTCTGTTTTTTAAGTGATACTTTTTATTTAATATAAAAACCTTGTAATAGTTCGGGTTATTTGGTATCCTTTCCTTGTTTCTTTCAAGTATAGAAATAAGGGTCAATTCAGATACTTTTTGTTGAATTAGTAGTCTTCTTTTGATATAATCCGAAAGATTCTAAATAAAGGAGAAATTAAACAAAAATGAAGGATAGCAAAAAGGTTTTTGAATTTGATGGTGTAGTGAAGGAAAGTCTACCTAACACTCAGTTTGTTGTTGAGATCGATGTAAATGGATCGAAACATGAAGTTATAGGTTATCTTTCAGGAAAAATGCGAATGCACTATATTCGAATTTTAGAAGGAGATAAGGTTCGAATTGAGATGACTCCTTATGATAAAGAAAGAGGTAGAATAACATATAGATTATAATAAAGATGAAAGTTAGAGCTTCTGTAAAAAAAAGATGTCCGGATTGTTATGTAGTCAAAAGAAAGGCTAGGGTTTATGTATATTGTAAAAAGAACCCTAAGCATAAGCAAAGACAAGGTTAATTTAATTAATTTAGTTACTTAAAAATGGCAAGAGTTGCAGGTGTTGAAATACCAAATGATAAGAGATTATGGGTCTCCTTAACTAGTATATATGGAATAGGAGAGGTTAGTGCAAAGAAGATTTGCGAAAAAAGTAATTTAGATAAAGATATTTTTGTTAAAGATTTGTCAGAAGCAGAGTTGGAAAGAGTGAGGAAGAATATTGAAACCGATTTGGTGGTTGAAGGAGAGTTAAGACAGAATCTGTTTAGAAACATTAAAAGATTGAAAGATATTAGAGCATACAGAGGAATTAGACATAAGTTAGGTCTTCCTGTTAGAGGTCAAAGAACTAGACATAATGCAAGGACTAGAAAGGGAAGAAGTAAACCTGTAGGAGGTTTAAAGAGAACTTTAGATAAAACATAAAACTATATAAAAATATGGCAGAAACATCTAAAACAACGAAGAAAAGCAAGAGTGCTAAGAAAAATGTGCAAAGTGGTATTGCTACAATTCAATCTACTTTCAACAATACAATAATTAGCTTGACAGATGAAAATGGTGAAGTCTTAGGACAGGGAAGTCCATCGAGAATAGGTTTCAAGGGAGCAAAAAGAAGTACAGCGTATGCTGCGACAAAAGCAGCTGTTGATGTTGCAGAGAAAGTAATCAAGAAATACGGCTTAAGAGAAGTTAAGGTGTTTTTGAAAGGACCTGGTGCAGGTAGAAATGCTGCAGTTAAAGGGTTAGATTCAGCAGGTTTGAGAGTAACAATGTTGGTAGATCGAACACCGATTCCACATAATGGTTGTAGACCAAGAAAGATTCCTAGAAAGTAGTTAATATATATTTAGAATTTAAACAGAATGGGAAGATATACAGGACCAAAAGAAAAATTAAGTAGAAGAGAGGGAGTTAATTTGCATTTGAAAGGTGCAAGGTCTTTTTCAGATAAGAGTGGGTTACAAAGAAAGCCATTTCCACCAGGACAGCATGGAAACAAAAAGAGAGCAAGATTGTCAAACTATGGAATTCAGCTTAGAGAGAAGCAAAAAGTTAAAAGAACTTACGGCTTAAGAGAGAAGAAAATGCATTCTGTATACAAAGAGGCTGATAGAAGGTCAAAAGTAGCTAATACAGATAAAGGATTGGAGCTTTTAAGACTTTTAGAATTGAGATTGGATAATGTTTTGTATCTAGCTGGACTTGCTCCATCAAGAGCAGCTGCAAGACAATATATAACACATGGTCATGTTAAAGTTAACGGAAAGAGGCTAAATATTCCTTCATATGAACTTAGTGAACAAGATTCTGTTGAATTAACAAAAGCAAAATTAGCACCTTCTGAGAGGTTTTTCGAATCTCCTACATGGATAGAGAGAAAAGGAGAGTCATGTAAAGTAGCTAGGTTACCAATTAGAGATGAAATAGATGAGGGTATTAAAGAGAACTTAATTATTGAGTTTTACTCTAGATAATTTTTTTTACAAATACTAATGGAAGCATTTAAGGATATAAAAGTTACCATAAAAGAAGAGAAAGAGAATTATGCTCTCTTTGAAATCTCTCCTTTACCAAGAGGATACGGTCATACATTAGGAAATTCTTTAAGAAGAATACTTTACTCTAGTTTAAGAGGCACAGGAATCACATCAGTAACAATTAAAGGAATAGATCATGAATATACTACAGTTGATGGTGTTAAAGAGAATATGGTTGATATCATTATGAATTTGAAGCAAGTTAAGTTTGCAACTGCTTCTGACGAGCCTCGAGTTTGTAAAATATCTGTAAAAGGTAAGAAAGATGTAAAAGCAGGTGATATTGAAGTAAAAGGAGACCTAGAAGTTGTTAATAAGGATTTACATATTGCAACATTGACAGAAGCTTCAGCTTCTTTAGATATGGAGATTACAGTTGAATCAGGTGTTGGTTACAAGACAGTAGATGCATCTGAAAGAAAGGAGATAGGAGTAATTCCTCTAGATTGTGATTTCTCACCAATAGAAAGAGTAAGTCTAAGTGTAGAACAAGCTAGAAAAGGACAGGAAACAGACTTGGATGCAGTATTACTAGGAGTTACAACAGATGGAAGTATTCTTCCAAAAGATGCGGTTTTAGAATCAGCAAAAATATTACAGGAGTTCTCAGGTAAAGTCATGATTGCATTAGGAATGGCACAGAAAGAAGTAATTGCTCTTGAGGAAGAAGCTAATACTGTTGAAGTAGAAGCTACAGAAGAAGCTGAATCAGAGAATGATGAAATTGGCAATTGGAAGATAGAGGAATTACCAATTTCAAAGAGATCAAAAACAGGTTTACTTTCAGGAGGATTTAAAACAGTTGCTGATTTAAGAAATACTACAGCAACAGAGTTGTTGAATTTACCAGGATTTGGAAATAAATCACTTAATGAAATTTTAGAACTATTAACAGATTACGGTATTAATATTAAAGGAAAATAGGATGTACAAGAGAGTAAAAAGGACAAAATTAGGTAGAAAGAAGTCACATAGAGATTCTTTAAGAAGGAATCTACTTAGGTCTTTGTTTAAGAATAATAGCTTGGTAACTACAACTCAAAAAGCAAAGGTTTTGAAACAAGATGCTTCTTCTTTAATTGATAAAGGAGTATCAAAGAAAGATTCTTTGGAATTTAGAAGAAAACTGGAAGAGGTCTTTGGAAACAAGGAATTAATAAAGAAGTTTAAAGAGTATATTACTAAAGATGATGTTGGAGTAAAAGTAGTAAAAGTAGGATTTAGGTCAGGTGATAATGCTGAACAATCCAGAGTTGTTCTAAAAGGAACCGAGAAGAAAAAGAAAGTAACTAAAAAGGAGAAAGAAGATGAGAAAAAAGAGAAAGTAAATGAAACTAAACATGTAAGTAGCTTTGAAAAAGATAAGAGAGTAGATAAAACAGCAGTAATTAAGAAAACAGGTAGATCTAATACTAGATCAGGACTTTAATTAAATAATAGAATTAATGAAATACAAAACAGTTTGGACAAAAAAAGAAGAAGTAGAAAGAAAATGGTATGTGATTGATGTTAAAGATCAGATACTAGGCAGAAGTGCTACTAAAATAGCATCTCTTCTCATAGGTAAGGAAAAGCCTGAGATAGTACCAGGAGTAGATTGTGGAGATTATGTAGTAGTCATAAACAGTGATGATGTTAAACTTACCAGAGGTAAAGAGTTGAAAAAGACATACTTCAGACACTCAGGATATCCCGGTGCAGCAAAGTTTACTAGATTTGATGAACAAATAAAGAAGGATTCTAGAAAAGTAATAGTAGATGCAGTTAAGAATATGTTGCCAAACAACAAGCTAAGAGATAAAAGATTAGCGAGATTGTTTGTATATAAGAATTCTGAGCATAAACATACAGCTCAGAAACCAATTGAGATTAAATTGTAATATTTTAAACAGTGCAGAAATATTTTGAAGGAATAGGAAGAAGAAAAAGATCAACAGCAAGAGTCAGAATCTATAATGGAGATAAGACTTCTACTGTTAACGGTAAAAGTATAGAAGATTACTTTGGAAAAGGTGTAGATTTACAGCTTAACAGACCTCTAATTGTTGTTGGACTTGAAAACAAGTATTACTTTACAGCAAAAGTAAGTGGAGGTGGAGTAAAAGGACAAATAGATGCTATCAAATTAGGTCTTGCAAGAGCATTGTACTTAATGGATGAAAGTTTGAAACCAACATTAAGAAAGAACAAGTTTGTTACAAGAGATCCTAGAGAAGTTGAGAGGAAGAAATATGCCCATGTAAAGTCCAGAAAGAAACCTCAGTTCTCAAAGAGATAGTTTTATTCTACTAAAACCAAAACAATATTTTTCACTTTTCATATTGTTGAAAATATTTTTAGTCTTGTATTCTCCTATGGTAATGGATATTATTTATAATAAATTCACTTGAATATCCATATGGAAAGGAGAAAGAAAATCCTCATAATAATTGTTAGTATAGGTGTACTGCTATTACTAACGCCAATAATAGCCTTACTGTTATTTAGCATAAATAAAGATAATAAATATACAAAAACAACTATTGGAAAACAATCAACACCTATGTACTACCGTGATGAAATGGCTGTGGCACCGTATGAATCTAACAGTATAGAAACATCTAAAAGTTTAGATACTTCATCTGTAGATAGAACAAAAATTATAAAAACAGGAAATATTAGCAAATTAGTGGATGATTTTAACAAAAGTGAAGAAGAAATACGGGAAATATCTGAGAAAAACGATGGAGAGGTAATGTATCTTGTAGATGTAGGAGAAGGAAACAGAAGAGTTCTAAATATGGAAATTAAAATTCCAGTAGAGAATTTTGACAAAGTGTTCTCGACATTGAAAGAAATGGAAGGTGAAAACATCTCCTCCTCTATTGATATGAGAGATGTAACCAAAGAAGTTATGGATTTAGAAGCAAGACTAAAAACTTCACAAAATACAGAAGCGCAACTTTTGGAAATACTTAAAAAAGCAGATACAGTTACAGACACAATTAGTGTATACAAAGAATTAAATGAGATTAGAGCAAATATAGAAAGTATTCAAAGCCAACTAGACTATTATAGCAATAAGACAGATTACTCAACGATTAGAATAACATTAAAGCAGAGTAGTACTGGAGCTACACTAGAAGATACTCCTTGGAAACCATTAGGTGTTCTAAAAGATGCAAGTAGAGCATATATTTCTTTCTTGAAAGTCTTTGTTACACTAGCAATATATATCCTTGTCTTCACAGCTCCAATCTGGGTAATATATGGAATTTTCCGTATTGTTAAAAAAAGTAGCGGAAAATAGTATAATATAGCTGTGCAAGTACATTAGATGGTTGCATCTGCTCTTAGTAGATGAGGAAAGTCCGGACTTCATGTCGATCTTGAACATATCAAGAGGAGTGCCAACGAGAGTTGGAGGGGAGTGATCTTTTGGAGAAAAGGGCAACAGAAAGATATACCGCCTACTTGTAGGTAAGGGTGAAATGGTAGTGTAAGAGACTACCGGATGTTGTAGTAATACAACATTGCGTGGCAACCCCCACTCGAAGCAAGGTTAAAACCGCTTAGATAGATAACCATCGTTATACAGAATTCGGCTTACTGTGTGCTTGCACATTTTGAGGAGAATTAAAGACTCTTCCCCAAACCATTTAAGAAATCCTTCTCCTTAACCTTGGTCTTCCCTTCGATTTGTAATTCTTTTACTCTTAAACAAATATGAGGATCAATAGTTACAAACAGTAACATTCCATCCTTTGAAAAAAGAGTCCCGACATCTCTACTACTAGATACCTCTACCAATTCAGCCTCAAAAATCTTCATAACCTTTCCATCCAAACCTTTATTTCCACTTGCATTAATCCTACACCAAGCAATAGGCCAAGGAATAAAAGCTCTCACCATCCTCTCAATATAAATTGGAGATTGTTCCTCCAATTTAATCTCTGCTTTCTCCTTTGAAATATCTTTCTGCCAACAGTATGTAGCACTCTTGTGATCCTGTTCAACAGCACCTATCTCTCCATTAACCCATTTTTCTAAAATATTTCCTAAGATCAAAGCACTTTTCTTTACTAATCTTTTTCTCAAAGATAGATTAGTATCTGTATCTAAAATATCCTCTTTCTCAATATGCAAAACATCACCCTCATCAAGCCCTTCAGACATCAACATTATAGATATGCCTGTCTCTTTCTCTCCGTCTAAAATAGCTTTCTGTATAGGAACAGCACCTCGATATTTAGGAAGAATAGAAAAATGAATATTGATACAACCGTACTTAGGATAATCTAAAAACACCTTCGGTACAATTTCACCAAATGCCTTACATACAACCATTTCAGGCTTAAACTTCTCCAAAGCCTTAATATACCTGTCCTTGTTATTCTCAGTATGAAATACAGGAATATTATTCTCAAGACAAAATACCTTAACATCAGATGGAGTAGCAATCTGCTTACGTCCAACTAACTTATCTACAGTTGTTATCGCTCCAATAACATCAAATCTACTGTCAGAATGGAGAGCTTTCAAAGTCTCTACAGACTCCCAACCTGTTCCAAGAAATAATACCTTTACTGGTTCTTCTATTAAATTTCGCATATCCTATGATAGCATTTAAACACCTTTAAGGTATAGTGTTTACCCCTCCCCGAGAGCAAAATCCAGCATATTTTAATGTTTTGTTAAGATGCTATAAGCTAAATATTAAGAAGTATCCTTGTATCTACAATATTCTTCCTAAAAATCTCTTTAATATAGTAATGTGGATAACTTGTGATAGAATACAAGAATGAAAATATCAGAATACATATATGACTTACCACAAAGCAGTATAGCTAAGTATCCTCCTAAAGGTAGGGGGACAACAAAACTGTTGGTAGTAAATCGAACCAACAACAAGCTAGTAGATGCAAAATATTCAGAAATACCAAAATATATTAACAAAGGTGATGTTATTGTTTTGAACGAAACAAAAGTTGAAAAAAGAAGAACATACTTTCAAAATGAAAAAGGTAGGAATATAGAGGTACTCTTTTTAAACAAAGAGAACAATGATAATAATAGGAATGAAGTAGAAAACGTGGAGAATCAAAAATGGTACTGTCTAGTTAAAGGTGCTAGACATGTCAAACTAGAAGATATTCTAACTTCAATAGAAAATCCAGAAATTAAAATACAGGTATTAGAGAGAAAAGGAGATGGGTTTATAGTAACCATACTGAATACAGATACAGAAAAGATTAAAGGAGAAGATATATTTGAGAAGATAGGGCATACCCCAATACCTCCATATATGAGGAGAGAAGATACCAAGGAAGACTATCAGAGGTACAACACTGTTTTTGCTCATCTAAAAGGCTCTGTAGCGGCTCCTACAGCTAGTTTAAACCTAACAGATGAGATACTTGCAGAGATCGAGAAAAAAGGTGTTAGAAAGGCTTTCATAGAACTACAGATAGGATGGGGTACATTCTCCCCAATTAGAGAAGAAAACATAAAAGATCACAAGATACATAAAGAAATGATATCTGTTTCTAAAGAAACAGCAGAAATAGTGAATGAGGCTAAGAAAAATGGTGGAAAGATTTGGGCTTTTGGTACAACAGTTGCAAGAACTTTGGAAAGTATTGCAGATAGAGATGGGTATATCTCAGAATATACAGGAGATACGGAACTTTACATCTATCCTAGTTATAAATGGAAATGTGTAGACCATCTAATAACTAACTTCCACATGCCTGATTCTACTTTAATGCTACTAGTTTCCTCCTTTGGCGGTAAAGACTTAATTAAAAAAGCATATAACCACGCTTTAGAAAATGATTACAAATTTCTAAGCTACGGTGATAGCATGGTGATAATATAAATATATGCAATTAAAAGATTTTGGTAAAAAACACATATTCATGCCAGATGCTACTAGAGGAGCAGTTAGATACTTGACGACAGAACAGCTAGAGAACACCAATACTCAAGCCATAGTAACAAATACTCTCCATCTACTAATGACTTTTGGAACAGAAAAACTACTCAAATTAGGAGGTATTAAAAATCTCATGAATTGGAAAGGTATAGTTCTAACGGACTCAGGGGGTTTTCAAGTATTCTCTCTTATTCATTCAAAAAAATGGAAAGGAAAAGTACATGAAAATGGTGCTACATTTAAATCTCCAACAACTGGTGATGTATATGAATTAACACCGGAGAGTTCCATAGATATCCAAATGGCAATAGGGTCAGATATTTTGGTTACTTTAGATGATTGTAGAGATACAGGTCTAACTAGAAAAGAAGCAGAAACCTCAGTGGAGAGAACTGTATCTTGGGCTAAAAGATGTAAGAATCATTTTGAAAATAAATATGGAGGAACAGAGAAAACAGGAAAGTTGCTGAGTTGTGTAGTTCAAGGAGCAAACTATCTTGATTTAAGAAAGGAGTGTGCAGAAGCTTTGGTGAATATCGGTTTTGATGGATATAACTTTGGTGGTTTTGTGGTGGATAATAAAGGTAATTTGGTAAAGAAAGAGATGGAAACAGTAGTTCAAAACACTCCTGCTGATAAATTTAAATATGCAATGGGAGTTGGAAAGCCAGAGGATATCAGAGAGTGTTCTAAATTGGGATATACAGTATTTGATACGGTCTTGGTTACTAGAAATGCTAGACATGGTACTCTCTACTCTTCTAATTTGGAGAATGAAGTTCTTAAGATTATGAACTCAGAGTACTCGTTAGATAAAAGACCAATAGATTCAAATTGTGATTGTTATACATGCAGAAACTTTAGTAGAGCGTATGTTCATCATATGTTAAAAGCTAATGAAGCCACAGGTATGACTTTAGCAACTATTCATAATCTACGATATTATCAAAGAATAATAGAGGAATTGAATAGAAAGTATATATAAGGAATTTTCATTCTTCTTCTCATCTATCCCCAAACATGGTATTATTAGAAAGTCCTGTAATTAAACATTTTTAGAATACTGAAAGATACTGTATAAATTAATTTTGTTAAATATATTGTGTTGAAACTATTACAATTATTAATATTACAAAACGGTTTGTCGACCGTATCTTTTCACCAAATAGTTTAATAGAGGACCTATTAAATTTAAACAATTAAAAAAATGGAAACAGTAATAGCATCGCTTGTTACTGCGGTAATAAGTATAGGTGGCACTATTGCTCTTCTAAGGTATGTATTTAAATGGGTAAATATTAATAATATTCCTAGAGAAGAGATAGAGGCTGCTGCCAAAAAAATAATGAGTAAGAAGTTTAGTGATGCAGAAGATGAAATATCTGAGCTTCGCGAAAGAGAAGAGAAAAGACTAAAAGAGATTAGAAAAGAGAATGCTGAGCATGAATCTATTCTAATAGATAGAGAGAAAGCATTAAACAAGAGGTCTAAGATTCTTGATGATAAAAGTAATGAATTGCAGAGTAAAGAGAAGAGTTTAAAAGAGATGAATGAAAAGCTAGAGAATGATAGAACTCAATTAAAGGGAGAATTGGAAAGAATCTCTGGTTTGTCTAGAGAGGAAGCAACTGAGAAGCTTAAGAGTGAGATAGATGAGGACTTGAAAGGCTATGAGGCTCAGAAGATAAGACAGGCAGAGAAGAATATTGAAGCTACTGCAGAGGAGAAAGCACAGAAGATACTTGTAGAATCAATGCAACGAGTTGTGACAGACTATGTTGGAGAGACTACAACAAAAGTTATCAAAGTTGATGATGACAAGGTTAAAGGTAGAATCATAGGAAAAGAGGGAAGAAATATTAGATCTTTTGAACAGCTAACAGGTGTAGATGTAATTGTAGATGAATCACCAAATGCAATTGCTTTGTCTTCTTTTGATCCGTTAAGAAGAGAGATTGCGTATGTAGCTATGAATAAATTAATTGGTGATGGAAGAATCCATCCAAGTTCAATAGAGGAAGCAGTTAGGAAAGCAAAGAATGATATTGCTCAAGAGATTAAGAAAAATGGACAAGTACTTGCAGATGAAGCAGATTGGCCAGATATGGATGTTGGGTTAATGAAATTGATTGGAAAGATGAAGTATAGAACTAGTTATGGGCAATCACTTATGTCTCACACTATAGAGGTTGTTAGAATAGCTGAAGTACTGGCTACGGAATTAGGTTTGGATACAACATTAGTTAAGAGAGCAGCTCTTCTACATGATGTCGGTAAAGTATTAACACATAAAGTAGACAGTCCTCACCATCATATTTCTGGTCAAATAGCTAGAAAATATATGCTTGATGAGAAGTTGGTAAATGCAATAGAGGCACATCATTTAGATGTTGAGCCACAAAGTCCTGAAGCTGTGGTTGTTTATCTTGCTGATGCAATATCTGGTTCTAGACCTGGTGCAAGAAAAGATAGCTACGAACAGTATATTCAAAGAATTGAGGGTATAGAGAGTGCTGCAAAAGATATTGGTGGAGATAGGATTGATGAAGTATTTGCAATAAAGGCAGGAAGAGAAGTGAGAATAATAGTTAAGCCAAAGCTTGTTTCTGATGATGAAGCAGTAGTGATGGCTAAGGATGTTGCTCAGGAGATTGAGAAAAAACTAAACTACCCAGGTAATATAGAGGTTACTGTTATTAGAGAAACTAGAGCAACCGAGGTGGCTAAGTAGTTTTATGTAGTTGGCTTCTAGTAATAAATGCTATAGGGGGAGTACTAAATTGAGTACTCCCTTTGTTTGTTTAAACAGTAATACCTTTGTAATAACATTTTCAAAGTAAAAAACATGGGGTTTCAAAAAGGTTGATGTAATCGCGTTTCTGCATCTCCTTTTGTAAATGTAATATATCAATACTTTTTGATGTATATTAAATATGTTCGAATATCCTTTAGCAGTAGAGATTTTCTTGCAATTATAGGTGTACCCCATAATATTACTCTACCTTGACGATTCCCTTTCTTTTTCTTATTTTATGAGTGGATATACTTAAAATCTTCTTAATAAAAGAAATTTTTGTATATATCACTTAAGAAAGGAGGTTATACACAAAATGTTAAAGAAAGATTTAGTAGAAAGAATTGCATCTGTTGGATTAACAAAGAAGCAGGCAGCTGCAGCTTTGGATGCAACATTGGAAGCAATTACTGATTCTTTGAAGAGTGGTGAGCCTGTACTTCTTACTGGTTTCGGTAAATTCGAAGTCAGAACAAGAGCTGCAAGAACAGGAATCAATCCTAAGACTCTTGCTAAGATTCAACTTCCAGCAACAAAGGTTCCTGCATTTAAAGCAGGTAAAGCTTTAAGAGCTGCTGTTAAGTAATTGCCGGTATTTCTTTGTAGACAAAGAAATTGTAATGAGAAGGACTGTTGAAGTCCTTCTCTGTTTTTATCAAGTTTAACCTTTAGTTTAGAAATATTTGTTAATTATCCTTGCGTATAATCTCTTGATGTCATAAACTATAGTATTGCTATGATAAAAAACTGTCTAATACCAAACAAGGGTAACTCATACAAACCGTATTTACTTAGAAAAATAGCTATAGTTATTTACTCTTTCATACTAATTTTTGTAAATAGCTTCGGAGGCATACTAGGAATGCAACAAGCTGTTGCTAGTGCCATATCTTCTCAAAATATTATTTCATTAACAAACAATGAAAGAACAAAGTTGGGTTTAAACGCGTTAAACAGTAACTCTAGATTAGCATCTGCTGCCTTGGCAAAAGCAAACGATATGATGGAGAAACAATACTGGGATCATTTTGGTCCAAATGGAGAAACACCGTGGCAATTTATTCGTGGAGCAGGGTATAACTACGTATACGCTGGAGAGAACCTTGCAAAAGGTTTCAAGACCTCAGAGGGCGTTATAGAGGCTTGGATGGCCAGTCCTACACATAAGGCCAATATAGTTAGTGCTAATTACAAAGATATTGGAATAGCTGTAGTCAATGGAAAACTTCTTGGCAAAGAAACCACCTTAGTTGTTCAGATGTTTGGAACTGTAGCAGGCCAAGTAGAAAGTGCTCAGACAACACCACCAGCACCAACAACAACACAACCAACAAATCCTACTCCAACTTCTACACCAGCCACACCGAAGTCAACACCTACACCAACCTCTAAACCTAAAACAACCGTAACTCAAAAGGAAGAACAAATTAAAAGTATAAGTATATCTGCTCCAACAAACGGTACTACATACAACGATCCAGGTTTAGCAGTTTCAGGAAAAGTAGTTAATGTTAATGAAGAGTACACAGTTCAGATATATGAAGGAGAAAATGTTGTGGGTAATGCTACTACAACAAATCCTGATTGGACAGTAAAAAGAGAAGCTGATTGGTCAGAGGGAGACCATACAATTAAAGCAAATATTAAAGGAACAGATATAAATTCAGATAAAGTGTTATTCAGAATAGACTCTACTCCTCCACAAGTAGATGTTAACTCTGTAACAGTATCTGAAGAAAACGATCATTTTATGCTTTCGTTCACAGTTTCTGGAGAATTTGAAGTTGTAGAAATAATATCTGGTTCAAAGATAATACCAGTATACAATATAACTCCAGAGGGTATACAAGTAGTACTTCCTAAAAAAGATGTAGCTGACAGAGTATTGATTCGTATGGCTGATCAGTACGAAAATGATTCCGAACTAGATATATCTGACTATTTTAAGAAAGAAGAACCTAGAAAATCATTAATTCCAATAGTTTCGCTATCAATTGGGAATGGAATCAGTTTAGGTATAGTACTCTTTGTATTTATTCTGCTATGCATAGAGATATTTGTCTATGTTAAAAAAGGTATGTTTAAAAATGCTGTAAGTGATTTACTAACTGTAAGTATATGGTGGTCTATCTTAGCAATTGCAATATTTTC
The DNA here is from genome assembly GCA_050943415.1 of Candidatus Dojkabacteria bacterium. Lineage (GTDB taxonomy): Bacteria > Patescibacteriota > Dojkabacteria > SC72 > SC72 > UBA5232. The sequence goes on along the minus strand of JBMNPD010000003.1, from coordinate 11,256 downwards.
TGGATTCTCAGGTAAAATTAATTAGGTAAGATATGTCTGCTACAAAATTAAAATTGAAAAATGAAATACTGTATATTATTGTACTTCTTTTTGTAACTGAAGCTTTTAACTATGCTGTCTTAAGAACATCATTTAAATATCTTTTGATTCTTGGAGTATTAGCACTACTAATATTAGAATTGTGGTTTGTAAGAACATTTATTCTCTATTCAAGAAAGAAAATATCAAAGTATAGTGATGTTGTTATGAAAATATCATTAAAGAGAAGATTCTTTCAATATTTCATTCTTCCAGCACTTTTCTATACATCTCTTCTACTATTTCTCTATTTCAATAGAAATATACTCTTAGGACATTTTGTGATAGTGATTTGTGTATCTTTCGTTCTTCTATTGTTTTTGAATGTGAAAAGTTCACTTAACAAATATTACTCTGTAGCGTTGGCTACAAGAACAATCTTTGACTTCATATGTATTACTACTTTATATCTGTTACTAAATTCATACCTGCGTATAGGTTTTTCAATGTGGGAATTCATATTTCTTAGCTTTGTTTCTTCTTTAGTTCTGCTAATATCCATACTGAAAATACATGATAAATTTGGAAGTTTGGAATTTTTGATAGCTATAATTAGTTCTGTAATAGTTTCTCTTTCGATGTTGGCGGTTTGGAATAATAATATATTGGTTATTCCATCTGTTGGAGCGTTGTCTTTCTATCTGATTACTTCTTTTTGGAATCTTAGATTTGCAGGTAGAACGAAATTTACAGATTATCTCTATCCTGTTGTGTATGTACTTTTGGCATTATCTTTAATTTTAACTGTTTAATTGTAGTGGAAGAGCAGATTGTTTTGAAAATAGGGGGATCTGTTCTGTATGATCAGGATTTGAATATTAATTTCTCTTTGTTGCAGAAAGTTAAGGATTGGTACTATCGTACTAAAGATATGTATTGTAAAAGGATTATTGTAGTTGGAGGTGGTTATCTTTCAAGGGAATTGCAAAGAAGAGTTGCTTCAGGTATTAGTGAGCAAAATGATTTACATAGTATTGCTATGTCAATTACTCAAACAAGTGCTGAAATTGTAAAAGCATATATTGATGATGACAGTATATTTGTTCCAAAGAAATTAGGTGATGCTTATGAATATTTAATGAGCAATGAAAACTTTTCTGTTGTTAGTGGTGGATTAAGAGTTGGGTGGAGTACAGATATGGATTCTGCGGTATTTGCAGATATTGTATCTGCTGAGAGAATACTGAAGCTTTCAAATATTGATTATTTGTATGATGTAGATCCAAATAAGAATAATAATGCAAATATGATTAAGGATATTTCTTGGAATGAGTATTTTAATTTGTTTGGTATTTCGGATAGTGATACTCATCAGGCTAATGTGAATATTCCTGTAGATAAAGAGTGTTCTAGATTTTGTGCTAACAAGGGTATCTCTTTCTTTATATGTGGTGGTAAGAATATTACAGAGAAAAATACCTTAGAAGATATCTTGTCTGATGGGACATTGATTCATCCGTAGGTTACTCTATGCTCTCTATTTTGTATTTTTTTACTCCAGTAGGTGTCTCTATTTTTACTTCTTCACCTTTTTTCTTGTTTATTACAGATTTACCTATTGGTGATAAATGGGAGACTTTGCCCTCTAGAGGGTTAGCTTCTTCTTCACTAGTTATTTCATATTTCAAGTTTTTCTCACCCTTTAATATGACTGTGTCGCCAATACCCACTTTGTTTTTACTTTTGTCTTTGATGACTTTTGCATTCTTTATTTTCTCTTTCAATTCTAATATTCTCTCCTCATTGATGTTTTGTTCTTCTAAAGCCATGGTATATCCATCATTTTCTCTGAGGTCACCTTGGCTTCTCATTTCATTTAAGGTATTTGCGATTTTGACTCTAAGATTTTTTTCTCTATCTTTGAGTTCGTTAACTAATTTTTCCAAACCAGATTTGGTGGTTTGGTATATATTATTTTCGTCCATTTTGCCAAACCTATAAATTTAAATCGACTGGATATTATATTGCTTGAGCTAGAATGTCAAATAAATATGGCCCTGTAGTAACTATATTCAAATATCTTGTTATATGTTAAAATCTCACTCGAATATGCCGCTATCGTCTAACGGTTAGGACACAGGATTCTCAATCCTGCAATCGGGGTTCGATTCCCCGTAGCGGTACCAGATATGACTATTTCAGAATTAAAAGACAATATCCTTTCTCGTTCTTTCTATCTTCAAGATACTTTTGTTTGCTTGAGAGAATGTTTAGGTAAGATATTTATTCATGATGAAAATAATTTCCTAACAGGAGGAAGAGTAGTTGAAGTGGAAGCATATATTGGAGGTGAAGATAAAGGTTCTCATTCATATGGGAATAGAAGAACAAAGAGAACAGAGATTCAATTTAATGAAGGTGGTTATGTATATGTATATAAATCGCATATGTATGATTTGTTTAATTTTGTAACAGGGGAGAAAGATAATCCATGTGTAGTACTTATTAGAGCTTTAGAACCTCTGTATGGTTTAGATATTATGAAAGAAAGAAGAAAGAAAGAGGATATTGTATCTCTGACTAATGGACCAGGTAAACTATGTCAGGCTATGAATATTACAAGAGAGTTGTATGGAGAAGATATGACTAAGAAGAATTCAAAATTATTTTTAGTTGATGATGGTTTTAGGGTTAATGAAGAAGATATTATTAAGAAGGCTAGGGTAGGTATTGATTATGCAGAAGAATACAAGGATGTTCCATGGAGATGGTATTTGGAAGATAGTATGTTTGTTAGTAGGAATTGAAGTATAAACAATATTAGGGTTCTCCTAAGAAAATAGAAGAACCCTAGTGTGGGTCAGTGGGATAGTATTTGGCTGTATAGCTCACCGCAATGATTATAAAAACTTAGAAAGTCTCTTATTTGTAGACATTCACCGTCTTTGATATGGAGTATTACCCAACCAATTGAAGTCCAACCTTTCTCCTTGATGGAAGCATAAGAGTCTTCCTGATTAATGACACTTGTTGCTCTAAGCAAATCATCGTTAATTCCTGACATATTTGGATACGAATCAAATATAAGATTTAACAGAATAGATTTATCGTTCTGAGTCTCAGGGTCGTCAAATCGGATGCTTTTGTAACAATATGGTAGAGGATTATGTTCACCATCTTGAAGCTTAGGATTACGTGCTAGAGTTGCATATTCTAGCATTGTTCCTTCTTTTATTTGAAGTTTAGGAGGAACAAAAATTTCCCCATCAGGTTTAATACGTATTACTCCTAGCTCACTATGTTCTCTATAGCGATCTGTGTAATCGCCAGAGTAATGACGAACTTGCCATCCTTTTGATAGTTTTACACCAGTAAGTCTTGAAGTCTCGGTGTATCCTATCGTGTGATCATAATATATTGCTTGCCATAAAATAGCCATAATTTTCTCCTTTCAATTTTCAATGAGCTAAATTTTACTATCCTAGGAAAAGAATATACCACCCATAGTATGTTTTTACAAGGCAAATGAGTGTCTGAGAAAGATATGTCAAAGTGGAATAGTAAAAATTTGTTATGATAGGTAGTATAATCATAACAAAATGAAAAAGAAAAACATCGTAAGCTTCATAATAATACTCTTCATCTACATATTTACTCCTCTACTCATACTCTTTAATCCACCACTATACAACTACAAATTTGTTTTCCTTGTAGTATTAGCAATTCTCATATACTTAGGGTTTAGATTCATAGGAGTAAAAAACGAAGAATTAGGGATAACAAAGAAAAAATGGAAAGAATCTCTTAAAAGCATTTCAAACTTTACTATATTCTTAATAATAGTTGTATTAATATTGAAAACATTTAAATTTCAAAGATTTAATCCAACAGAAACATTCTCTTTCTACATCTTCTATATTTTCACATCATCTCCAGCACAAGAATTTCTGTATAGAGGAATTTTCAAATACTTTGAATCAACAAAAGTAATATCTTCTAAAACAGCTTTGATTCTTTCATCTGTTCTGTACTCCTTTGTTCATATCATGTACAAAGACATATTTCTTTTGACCATAACCTTTTTTATTGGGCTACTCTGGTATGTTACCTACGGAAAGACAAACAATTTGTTAGGAGTTAGTATAAGTCATGCTGTATTAGGAGTGGCAACAATAGCATTAGGATTTATATAGTATAATCTACCATGATTAAATTCGATATAATTACAATATTCCCTAAAGCAGTAGAGGAATACATAAATGTAGGTATAGTAAATAATGCTAGAAAGAATAACCTAGTCGAAATTAATGTTCATGATTTACGAAAGTGGACGACCGATAAACATAAAACAGTAGATGATACCCCGTACGGTGGAGGACCGGGAATGATAATGAAAGTTGAACCAATATTCAAAGCAGTAGATGAATTAAAAAAAGAGAATACAATAGTTGCTATAACTACACCTAAAGGAGAAAAATTAGTACAAGAAAGATTAAAAGAATTCTCTTTAGAAAAAGATTTACATATGATAATAATCTGCGGGAGATATGAAGGAGTAGACCAAAGAGTACATGATTACCTAGTTGATTATGAATTCTCAATAGGAGACTATGTCCTTTCTGGAGGAGAAATACCTGCTCTTGCACTTGTAGATGGAATAACTAGACTGATACCAGGTGTTTTAGGTAACGAACAATCTTTGGAAGAAGAGACATTTGAAGACGGAACATTAGAGTACCCACAGTATACCAAGCCTGAAGAATTTAACGGTTGGAAAGTTCCAAATATTCTTCTATCTGGAAACCATGGGGAAATTAGGAAATACAGAGACAATGCAAAAGGAGAAATAACCTAACTCAAGACCTCATCAAGATCCTCTATCTTAACTCGCTTCTGCTCCATACTATCTCTATCTCGTACAGTAACAGTGTCATTCTCAAGAGTCTCGTAATCAACAGTAATACAGAAAGGAGTACCTATCTCATCTTGATATCTATATCTCTTACCAATATTCCCTCTACCATCCCAAACTACAGTAAAATTATCAGACAACCTTTCAAAAATATCTCTTCCTTTCTTAACAATTTCTTCTTTGTTTCCAACTAGTGGGAATATTGCTGCCCTGTACGCTGCTATATCCTTATGTACCTTTAAAACAGTTCTACTTTTACCATCACCTAAATCCTCTTCTTCGTATGCATCAAATAGCAACATCAAGAATGTTCTATCAATACCTCCTGAAGTTTCAACAATCCAAGGGATATATTTCTCTCCAGTGCTGGGATCAGTATATGAAAGATCTTTTCCTGAGAACTTTCCATGCTGTGTTAAATCGTAATTACCTCTCCAGTGAACACCTTCATTCTCTGCCCAACCCCAAGGTGCTAGATACTCAATATCATAAGCATCCTCTGCATAGAACGCTAATTGGTCCTTCTCGTGCTGTCTAAATCTCAGATTCTCATGCTTTCTGTACAAACCCTTGTAAAAATCCATTCGTTCTTTCTTCCAATATTCAAACCATTTCTCCATCTCGTCAGGGTGTACAAAAAACTGCATATCCCACTGTTCAAACTCACGAGATCTAAAAGTTAATCTGCCTGGTGTAATTTCATTTCTAAAAGCCTTACCAATCTGTGCTATGCCAAAAGGAATTTGCATTCTAGTACTATCTACAACATTCATAAAATCTAAGTAAATTGTTTGACAGGCTTCTCCTCTGAGATATGCTTTTAGTTTTGCACCATCTAGAACACCTACCTCTGTCTCGAAAAGAAGATTATATGTTCTTGGTTCTGTGAAATCATTACTGCCACAATTAGGACATTTTCCATCTATATCTTCGGGTCTAAATCTCTGATGACATTTCTTGCATTCGACTACCTCATCTCCAAAGTTTTGTATATGGCCTGATGCTTCCCATACTTTTGGGTGGGTAATTATGGTTCCATCTATACCTACGACATTCTCACGTTTTGTGACCATGTTTTTCCACCAATACTGTTTGAGGTTGTTTTTCATTTCTACTCCAACAGGACCGTAGTCATAGAAGCCACCTAACCCTCCGTATATTTCGGAGTTAGGATAGATAATTCCTCTTCTTTTACATAATGCAATTATTGAATCTAGTAAGTTTACCTTTAACATAATTGGATTATAGCTTATAGATTGGGTTTTGGGTAGCTTTGTTAGAAATATTTAAGATTCTATAAGTTAAATTTGGGAGGTAAATATGTGTTAGACAAACATTATTTGTTTATACACATGTAATATAAAAGAAGATTATATGTGGGAAATTAATATATTAAGGTAGTTGCAGTACTTTTGAATTAGTTTTAACTTATAGAATCTTAAATAAATATGAAAAAAGAGTAGTTTTGTTATCCGTAGACTACCAATTTATCTAACTTAAAGGTATACTAGTGCCATATGGAAGAGAATTTAAAGAGTAATTTAATAGGGCAAAGAGAGATAAGGCTCAAGAAGTTGGAGAGGCTAAAGGAGTTGGGGATCAATCCTTTTCCTTCGAAAAGTAAGAAGGAGTATGATAATGCAGAGATAAATCAGAATTTTGAGAAGTACGATGGTCAACAAGTAATTCTTGCAGGAAGGATTGTAGCTTGGAGAGAGCATGGAAAATTGATTTTCGCTGTTATAAAGGACAAGAGTGGAGAGATTCAGGTGATGATTAGAAAGGACTCTTTATTAGATGATATTCAGAATAGTTGTCTTGGTTGGGATTATTTGGAATTATTAGATGTGTCAGATTTTATTGAGGTTGACGGTGTTATTGGAAAGACAAAAACGGGACAGATTTCAATTATGGCAGATAAAATTCGCCTCTTAGCAAAAGCTATTCGTCCTTTACCTACAAAGCTAAAGGACAAGGAACAGATGTTTAGGAGAAGATACTTGGATTTAAATATTTCTCCAGAAAGGGTAGAGATGTTTGATAGAAAGGCTAAGTTTTGGCAGGTTCAGAGAGAATTTCTAAACGAGAAAGGTTTTATGGAAGTAGAAGTACCTGTTTTAGAATTGATAACTGGTGGCGCTGATGCTTCTCCTTTTGTAACTTACCATAATGCTCTTCATCAGGAATTGTATCTGAGGATTTCAACCGAATTGTTTCAGAAAAGATTAATAGGTGGTGGATATGAGAAAATTTATGCTCTTGGTCCTAACTTTAGGAATGAGGGCATGGATGATGAGCATTTGCAGGAGTATTACCAATTGGAATGGTATTGGGCTTATGCTGATTTTAGGGATAATATGGAATTGGTAAAGGAGATGTTTTTGGAAATTGCAAATAAGGTTTATGGGAGGACAAAGTTTACAACAAGATGTCATACTTTTGATTTAGCTGATGAATGGAAAGAGATTGACTATACTACAGTTTTGAAAGAAAAGTTTGATGTAGATATCTTTAATGATTCAGAAGAGAAGTTGCTTTCTGTTATCAATGAGAACAATATTGAAATGGGTGGTAGGGTTAATAGGAACAGGATGATTGATACTTTGTGGAAAGCTATTAGGGCAACTATTTCAGGTCCAGCATTTTTGATTAATCAACCTACTTTCCTTTCTCCTTTGGCAAAGGTACATGAGGATAAGCCTGAGGTTACAGAAAGATTCCAAGTTATTATTGCAGGTAGTGAATTAGGAAATGGATATTCTGAGATTAATGATCCGATTAGCCAGTTGGATAGGTTTTTAGAGCAGCAAGAGTTACGAGATGAAGGTGATACTGAGGCTCATATGTTGGATGTTGATTTTGTAGAAATGCTTGAGTATGGTATGCCTCCTACTAGTGGATACGGTCAAAGTGAGAGGATTTTCTGGTTTTTTGAAGATGTGACAGGAAGAGAAGGAACTTTCTTTCCACAGATGAAGCCAGAGGTTGAGAATAGTACAAAGGAGATATACAAAGATAAGGTGTCTTTTGATTCTAAGAAGAAGAAAAAGTAATTGCTAACCTTTTCATCTTTTTTGGAGTGGTATACTCATAGTATGGATAGCATTAAAGATATTCTTTCTGAAATAAAAAATACTCCCCAATCTACTAAAGGTGCTGAAGGTCAGTCTCAACTCTTTGATGTTGAGAAATTGGAGACTAATCCTAAAAGAGTTTTTGGTGATAAGCATAAATATATATCTAAAGAGTATCAGATATATGGTTTGAGGCTTGCAGGTAAACTTGATGACAAAAAACGAATGACTATGTATATCAAGTGGGCTAAGGAAAAACCAAGAGCAATTCTTGAACAAGCTATGAGTTTTACTTCCGACTATCCTAATGCAAAGGAGAAATCTCGTATATTTATGTGGAAAGTAAAAGAATTAGAGAAAGAGTATAAATTAAAAAAGAAGAAAAAGTAGGGTGAATTTATTAAATATTCTGCAAAAGGAAGTAAGAATGAGTTTCTCCAAAGAGTTTGTATACAAAAAACAGTTACTTGGTTGGATTATTGCAGATACTGTTAAAGTAACGACACTATGTTTTGTTTGGAGTGCTGCATCTGTATCTAGGGAAGATATATCTACAGGTTATGTTGTGTCTTATTACCTCTTACTTATGCTTGTTAGTAAATTAACAACAGACTATACGATAGAGAGTGGAGTGAGAGATATGGTGACAGGAAAATTCTCTAATCTCTTAACTAAGCCTTTTAACTATTTAATAGAATATGTGGGTAAGGATATTGGTAATAATTTATTGAGGTTTATGCTATTTCTTCCAGCATTCATAGTTGGAGTGATATTTGCTTCTTTGAATAATTGGTGGATCTACGATTTCAACCCTCTGTATCTACTATTATTTTTACTATCTGCCATAATTGCTTTCTTAATTTCGTTCATTTTAGGAAATACTGTTTCTTTGGTAGCTTTGAGAATAAAGCAGATGGATAGTATTAGGATATTTTTCTACAATACATCAGCGATACTTTCTGGTGAAGTTATACCAATAGTATTTCTTCCATTGTTAGTACAGAAAATTTTCAATGTTCTTCCATTTAGATATACTCTTTCTTTTCCTGTAGAGATACTTCTTGGAAAGTTAGATCCTGTATCTATTCTATATGGTTTTGTAGTATCTATATTATGGTTGCTTATTCTTTTTATTATTTACAAATTTACTTACAGATATTTTATTAAATATTATGAAGCTGAGGGAATTTAGTTCTAAAATTAAATATTATTGGAAAGTGTGGATTCGAGTTGTTAAAAGTAGTTTGAAGCGTAGTTATTTTTACAAACAAGAATTTTTTTTCCAAGTATTAAGAACGATTTATATTCTTCTGGCACAGATAGTGATATTAAGTGTATTGTTCTCAGATTCTGATATGTATGTCGGTTGGAGTAGGTCTGAAGCGTATCTTGTTATGGGAATATGGAATTTGCTTAACTATGTTGGTTGGGGATTGTTTGGTGTCAATTTGTTAAATTTAGAGAACAAGGTGGTTGATGGTTCATTGGATTATGTGTTATTGAAACCTATCTCTGTAGCTTGGCTCTCTTCTTTCGCTGATTTTTTTATTTACAATTTCATTACTTCTTTTTCTGGTGTAATATTAATTTCATACTATATTATTGTTAATTGGTCTTCTCTTACTTTTCTAAATTTATTTTATGGCTTTCTTTCTTTATGTATTGGTATGTTGATTTGGTATTTTGTTTATTTAATTTTTGCTAGTTTTACAATCTCTTCTCCTAGAAATGGATTGCTTGCTGTAGCTAAGGAGATTTTGGGCATGAGTAAGTATCCTGTTAATATTTTTGGGAATGTTGGTACTGTTCTGTTTTATACAATTATTCCTTTAGCTTTTTTGACGACTGTTCCAGCTAGGTTTTTAATAGATAGTATGTCTGTATCGTATATTGGTTGTGGAATTATAGTTGTTGTGGTTTTGTATATGATTGCGAAAATTCTGTGGAGGTGGAATATTAGAAAGTATGGGAGTGCTAGTAGTTAAACAATTTTCTTGTTACTAGAGGTGTTTTCTAACAACCTCTAATATTCGGTTCAAAACTTCTTCAAGGGAATTAGCTTTCATAGTAACACCTGCGGCATACATATGTCCTCCTCCGCCTAGCTCTTTTGCTATTACTTGGACATCCTGATATCCTTTTGTACTTCTGAAAGATATATACCAATTATTTTCTGTATTCATATCTGGCTTTACGATGAATCCCCAATGGACGCCCTGTATATATCTTATGAATTTATCTCTTATGAATGCTTGACCTTCACTAGCTCCTTTTTGCAATTCTCTACTTTGTTCTATTGCTTCTCTGTCAATATACATATATGCCATATCTCTTTCTATTGTAAGTGTTTTAAGAAATTCTTGTATAGCTAAAGTTGCTTCTTTGGGGAATTTCTCATTTTTGTATACAAATTCTTCTATATCTATAGGAGATATTTCTATCATATCTGCACAAATTCTTAGAGAATTTGGTGTGGTTATGTCATAGAGAAATCTACCAGTATCTGCAACTATTCCATACTGTACTAGGTGAGCTATTTCTTCAGTTACTTTGAATTCTTCTTTATATATATCTTTTAGTATTGTATATATCTCTTCTGTTGCTGAACTAGCATTGTTGTTAATGAACAAAATGTTGTCTTCTTGATTTAGAATTGTATCATGGTGATCGACAATTATTATATTTTTTCCTTCTGTTATAACTTCATCATTTTCATCAATACATAGGTCTATACTGCCAGCATCTGTAACTATGAGTGTGTCAAATTCTTTGTTATCAATTTTCTCTACAATATTTATATCTTTCATAGTGGGAAGATTTGAAGCTGGGGTTTGTTTCGCTTGTACTTGGATGTTTTTTGTTGGATATATTTGTCTTAATGTTTGTAAAAGTATTAAGGAACTACAAAAAGCATCTGTATCTGGTCCTTTGTGTGTAATGATTAGAATGCTGTTTGCTTTTTCTATTATATTTTGAAAATCTATATTTTGTTGATTCATAAGGAGATGATACTATATTTTAGATGAATATTGTATATGTTTCTGTTGTAATATGTGTATTGAAGTTTAATGGTTTTGAATATAAAGGATGCGTTGTAGTTTAAGGTTTGGTACAATAATTAAATCATGGAATTGCCTAAAGTATCTAAGAAAGCGATAGTGACAGGAGTAGCAATATTAGCTCTTGGAGGTGCTGGATTGTTGTTGTATTTGAATACAAGGGATAGTTATGATGGTACAGCTTGGGTAGATA
>JBMNPD010000029.1:0-5668 GCA_050943415.1 Candidatus Dojkabacteria bacterium | reverse complement strand
AAATGCTTAGGTGTCCCAACAGTAAGTTGTGGTTGCTCTGTCCATGCAGAAGAAGTACCATTTAACAAATAATTACCCTCAACTTTCATAACTATAGAGGCTGTTAGACCTGCAAATTTAGCTGTTACAGTAACATTCTCAGTGTTATAAATCTGTCCTGGCTTAGGAATATAAGTAGTACGCACACTACCACTACCACTTATAGTTAACCAATCTGAATTGTTAGTTGTAAATGTCATCTGCGATGTTAAATCTACAGGAGAACCACATGTACCCATGCCACACTCTGTTCTAGTTGCTGTTATTTTAGCGTCAATACCTGGTGCAACAATATTTCTATCTGTTTTAATAGTTATCCATTGATACTCTACATACACTGTTATTTGTGCTTTTTCCCCATTAGAACCAGTAACTGTCACAATTGCAGTACCTCCTTCTTTAATAGCAGTAACAACACCATTTGAATTAACAGTAGCAACATCTGGCTTGTCTGAAACAAAACTTGCTGATGATACTCCAGAGACACCAATTGTTGATGTTTTACCTTTCCAAATTCTAAGAGTAGTTGGAGTTGTAATAGTCAATTTTTCTACAGGAGCATTAGGTGTTGTAGGTTCTTGAATTTTAGGCTCTTCCGTTTTCTTCTCTTCTTTCTTTACTACATCCTTTTTCTCTTCTTTCTTAATCTCTTCCCATTGTGCAACTAAAATAATGTCCTTTGTAACTAGTTGAGAAAAATCATACTCAATACCATCCAAGAACCATCCCTTAAATGCAAAGTTAGCTTTAGTAGGATCTGTTGGTTTAGTAATAGTCTCATTTTCTACTACCTCAATATCTACAGCTGGATTTCCATTGTCTGGAGTAAATGTTACCTTAAAAGTCACCGCATCCTCCGGAATCCAATTAGCAATCAATTTAATATCTGTAGATATCTTTGTAGATGGAGCAAATGGCTTTCCATCTAACAACCAACCATTAAACCTAAAACCATCTTTTGTAGGAGCATCTGGTAATGTAATAGTTTCCCCATCCTTAACTATAATTTGTTCTATAGCGGAGCCACCATCTGTATCAAAAGTTATTGCATATGTTTTCTCTTTTCTTAAGAAAAAGAATGCAGATATTGCAATAGCAATAATTAACAAGAAAACCCCTCCCGAAATGTAAAGAATTTTTCTGTTCTTAAGAACCTCTTTTATTTTATCTCTCATAAATAATATGAATAATTTAAATAGATAATAAATACTATCATAAAGGAGCAAAATACAACAACTTACTAGAATAAAAAACTACTTAAACAAATCCTCAAACTCTTCTCTGGTTACCACTTCTTTCTCTATTAACATATCCACCAACTTCTCTACATACTCTTTCTTTTCTAAAAGAATCTCTTTAGCATCTTTGTAAGCTTCATCAACAAGATTCTTAATCTCCTGATCTATCAATTCAGCTGTCTTTTCACTGTAATCCTTACCTCCACCATATGCATATCCCAGATGAGTAGTCTCATCTAAATCACCATACTTAATCATTCCCAGTTTCTCACTCATTCCATACTTCATTACCATCTCCTTAGCCACTTCTGTAACATGCTCAATATCAGAAGATGCTCCTGAAGAAATATCATCTAAGAAGATCTCCTCTGCTGCCCTACCACCTACACCAGTCCTCAACCAAGCTAACATCTGCTTTTTGAACAATGTAGTTCTTTCTTTTTCAGGAAGATATACAGTTACTCCACCTGTTATTCCTCGAGAAATTATGGATATCTGTTCAACAGGATCAGAACCCTCCGTAAACTTCGAAACAATCGCATGACCAGCCTCATGGTAAGCAGTCTTCTTAATATCATCCTCTTCTTTGTCACCTTTCTTTTTCCTCCCCAATTTGACTTTCAAATATGCCTCCATCAAATCCTCCTGCGTAATCTTCTTCCTGTCATCTTTTGCTGCCATAATTGCAGATTCATTCAAAAGATTCTCTAAATCAGCACCTGAATACCCTACTGTCTTCTTTGCTAAAGTATCTAAATCAACACCTTCCTCAAACTTCTTGTTCTTAGCATGTACATCAAGTATAGCTTTTCTACCCTTAGCATCAGGCATAGGAACAACAACCGTCCTATCAAACCTCCCCGGTCTTAAAATTGCTACATCTAAAACATCAGGCCTATTTGTTGCTGCTAAAACAATTACATTCTCCCTCTCCTCAAGACCGTCCATTTCTACCAAAATTTGATTTAATGTTTGCTCCCCTGCCCCAGAGTGCAATACTGTACCTCTCTTCTTTGCTACAGCATCTATTTCATCTATGAATACAATACATGGAGATGCTTTCCTTGCTTTTTTGAACAAGTCTCTAACTCTTGATGCTCCTGCACCTACCAACATCTCTTCAAATTCAGAACCTGATGTATGGAAAAATGGAACACCTGCTTCCCCAGCAATTGCTTTAGCTAAAAGAGTCTTTCCAGTACCAGGTGCACCAGCTAACAAAACACCCTTAGGTATTCTAGCACCAGCCTCTGTATATTTTTTAGGATTCTTCAAAAAATCTACTATTTCTGTTAATTCCTCTTTAACCTCATCTATTCCAGCAACAGAATCAAAAGTAGTACCTGTTTTCTTTCCAAAAAGTAATCTAGCCTTACTCTCTCCAAAATCCATCATCTTACCTCCAGAAGCTTGCATATTTCTGATCATCATATATCCAAAAATAATTGCTGCTCCTAAGAAAAGAAAAGTTATGATATCTCCAAAAGTAATCTCTACTGCAGGTTGATAGTAATCATTCTTCAAATCTTGCACCTTAATTCCTGCATTCGTTAATATATCGTAAAAATTTGATTCACTTGGAAGAAGAGCATATTTCCTTGATATAACTTTCATTCCGTCTTTTTCTTCATCCTTTTGAATGATAATCATGTCGTCCTTGAGATATATTTTGTCGTAATTCTCCTCCGTTATATCTGTAACAACTTCACTAACAGACACTTCCTCTCCCTTGTTGTTCAACGCCTTGTACATAAACATAACTCCTGTAAGCAACAACGATATTATGATTACGGATAGTACGCTTGGAATTCTAAACCTACGATTAGGCATTTTTCTAATATCTACCCTGTAAACATTAGAAGCTTCTTTTTTCTTTTCCTTCTGCATGATTTCTCTTCTTGTTCAAATTTTAATTTCTGGATAATGTGGTGGGAAGTGGAATCGAACCACCGACCTTGGGTTTATGAATCCCATGCTCTAACCGACTGAGCTATCCCACCGTGGGCTACATTATACCATACTATATCCTAACTAGCTTTTCCTGAGTACTCCCCTGTCTCTGTATTTATCTTCAACACATCTCCTTTTTTAATGAAAAGTGGGACATTTACCTTGTAACCAGTCTCCAAAGTAACCATTTTTGTAGCACCACTTGAAGTATTTCCTTTAACAGCATCTTCTGCCTCTGTTACAACAAGATTTACAGAAGGACTCTCTTTTAACGTCAAAACCTTACCCTCGTAAATCATAACTAAAGCAGATTCTCCCTCTTTCAAGAAATTTACATATTCACCAATAACATCTTTAGGAATCATTACTGTCTCATATGTAGAAGAATCCATAAAATATGAACCTTCTCCATCAGAATACAAAAATTGCATCTCCTTTACCTCAGGATGAACATACTCTACTTTTGTTCCTGCTTTGATAGTTTTTGTTAAAACCTGTCCGTTATCAAGAGCTTTCATCTTTAAGATATATAGTCCTCCTTGCCTACCTTGTGTCTTAAGCTGTCTATCTTGGAGAATGAAGATTCTTCCATCTTCTAGTAGGTACATTCCTTTTACTGGTTGATCTGTTAATGGCATACAATATATATATTTACTTAATTAATACAGAAAGTATTTTACCATTAAAGATTCTGAATACCAACATTTCTATCACAAAAAGAATTATTCTGATTGCAAAACACACCTTGTTATCAATTTGTCTAAGCTTCATTTTCACCTTGACATAACTATCTATTTAGACGATAAATAAATAGAGATAATTTTATTTGACAACAATATGGAAAACAAACCAATTAGATATATCTATCTACTCTTTTGTGCAATTTTTCTAGTAACCATAGGTGTATATATGGGAGGAAAACACCTATGTCATAATAGTGAGGATAGTTCTAAAACTGTCACTCCTAAAGGCATGATGTTGCTAATTGAATTTAACAATACTGATGGATTGGCAAATATGGTGAACGATATGAAGAGTAGGAATATAAAAGGGCTATTGATGGTAAATGCAGATTTCATTAAGAAAAATGCTGACGAACTCAAAGAAATTCTAAAAACAGGAGTTGTTGAACTCTGCCCTTCATATGATCCTGAACCTTTCTGGGGAATGTCATATGAGAAGCAGTACAAAATCATTAAAGAAATGTTGGAGAATTCAAAGGAGTATCTTGGTGTAACACCAAGAGCAATTAGTTCAAGATATATGGCATCTGACGAAACAACTATAAAAGTTGCTGACAAGTTAGGAATAGAATACATTACTGCAAGAGGCACTACTGAACTCAAGACAACCATTTACAAACCAGAAGAATACAATGTTAAGATTATCTCCGTTTCAAATATTGATATTCCTGAATTTAAATACGGAAGTTTCTGTGACTACAGCTTCTATGAACGAGCAGGAGAACCAGAAGATATGGAAGAACAGTTTAAGAGAGCAATTCAAAACGAAAAGATTATGGCGGTATCACACACATACATTGGTGGATACAAAGAGAGATGGAACGAAATGTGGCATAGATTGTGGGATAACTACAACGTTGAATGGGTAGATTTAGACACTCTTGGAACAGTAGACAAAACTATGCCTATGTGGCAGATTCCTGTCAACAAAAATGCGCCATACACACCAGAGAAGATTAGACCAAAGTTAGAGTTCCAAGATGAAGAAAACGTAATCAATCCATGTAAAGTAGAAGATCTTAACGAAGACAGTACATATGTTCCAAAAGAGAAGAATAACAGAGTTGTTGTATTCCATAACAATAGTGGAACTATGTGTATGGATTTCCTAGATTTTTTAAAGGAGAACAAGATTGACTACGAAGAACATAAAACAACAGATACAGATTTTGTTTCTCAACTTAATTCTTACAAGAAAGGAAAGAGCGAAGGGGTTTCTGATTCTTACGGGTACTATCCAATAATCTTTATTGGAGACAAAGCCTTTTCTGGGTTTAACAAAGATATAGAGGGAGATATAAAGGAAATCTTGGGAATCAAATAGAAAAGGTACCGTTCGGAATTTGACAGTTAGAATTTAGAACAAGTCCGGTAAAACAACATCGTCCCTTTTTGTAAATTCTAGAGGAAATCTACCATTCAATCTCTTAAATTTGCCACTACAACTAGTGAATTTCGTATATCTCCTCTTTAAAATGTAACCATTTAACCATAACAGTGCATGTTTAAATGATTGAAAACTCCGTATGGACTTAACTCTATCTTCCAAATGTGAATTGAAACACTCTATTAAATTATTTGTTACAGGAGCTCTAGAGTACCCCTGAAAAGCAAGAAACTCATCCTTCCTTCTCTCTATATCAACAATTATTTCTAGACATACCTTGTCTTTTTTGTAGGTCTCAAAGATGCTAAACA
>JBMNPD010000008.1:0-28943 GCA_050943415.1 Candidatus Dojkabacteria bacterium | reverse complement strand
AGACGACATAGCGGAAGAATTGAACAACAGGCCCCGTAAGAGGCTTGGCTATCGTACCCCTAATGAGGTATATTTACTTAATTTAAATAAATCAAAGATATGTTGCAGTTGCAATTAGAATCTAGGATATTGTCGCATCATTGGAGTACTATCCATATGTGCAAGTATATCACATACTAAAGGCTTTAGAACATTGAAATATGTACTATTTTCCTAATATGATTTTGCTTTCTTCTTCGAATGCTACTTTTCTTGCCTCTTTTATATCTTCAGGAAATACAGAAACACCGTATACACCTGCCTGAACACAATATTTAAGTAGAGGCTTACTATTCTCAACCATAACTATGACTTTCTCAGCTTTAGGTTTAACAACTTCTAACACATTATCAAGTACTTTAAACACACTATGTCTTGCCAAATCATACTTTGCATCTTTCGTATCTATCTTGAATCCCTGCATCTGCTTAGCTATTGCAGGCATATTCAAAATCAGACCATCTATCTTGCTGTTTGAAATTTCTTCTGCCAAAATCACCTCTGCCGGATTATCAAGTATTGCAAATATTCCAAACGAAGAAGTTCTTCGTAGCTTCTCTCCAGAGAGCAATTTCTTAAATTCCTTCATCACATCATCACTCATAGGGGAGTGTACTGCTAAAGATACATTTCTCTTCCTATATACATTTCGCAATCTTTTAACTATTGTTGCAACTCTCTTTAGTAAATCAGGATTATTAATGTAGTGCATAGCTCCTCTAATTTCTGGAGAAGAACTACCTTCCTCATGTTCCTTTCCACCTTTAAGATTCATGAATTCCTTCACCTTAGAAGAACCTATGGAAAGTACTAGATCATTTCCAGAGAGAAGATTAACATACTCTAAAACTTTTTCACATATTTCTTTAGTATATTCTACAAACTTCTTCTCTTTAACATACTCTAAAGGATGCTTACCATTCTCTATCATAATTCTATCCAAATCAACATACACAATGCCATCTGCATCACCAATATATTCAAAAAGCTTTTCACTAGATATATTAGCTGTGCTGTAAATCTTAGTGGCAGAAGGGGGTAGGGTAGAATCCTTAACAGGAACAGTTGGTTTTTCTTCTTTTTTCTTCTCACTTTCAACATTCTCAGTACTGACTTTAACATCTCCAGCAACATAGGCATCAACAACAGGATGTGTATCTTGTCCCGCAGGAAGTACTTCTTTCTCCCTATATACTGTACCTGAACTTCCATCTATTCGTATGAAGTCACCATTCTTAAGAACTTCAGAAGCATTACCAGCTCCAACTACTGCAGGTATATTAAATTCTCTACATAGAATAGCTGTATCACTAGTTACTCCTCCTGTATCAAGAATAACTCCTCCAGAATCAAGTATCATTGACTCCATCTCTGAAGAATAGTTCTTTATGACAAGAATATCCTTTCTAGAAAGTTTCTTTTTGTCACTAGGTTGTGCAATCTTAACATTACCTACGGCTACGCCAAAGCTAGCACCTATACCTGTCAATACAAGATCATCTTTAGTAATCTCTTTCTTAGTAATATCAGTATCTAAACCTTTTTTAGCAAGATATATTAATTCTTCCAATTTTCTACTCACCTCATCACTATTTCTCTCAACTATCTTCTGCGCCTCATTCATTGCAGAAGAAACCATCTGCTTCTCTACTCTGTACTTTTCTAAGAATGCAATTACCAATTCTCTAATATTTTTTCTTGATATATCTGTATCTCCAACAAAGACCTTGTCCTGTGTGACCACTTCATAGAGTGGTTTGTTTTGCAAAATCCAAAATCGACCCCCAGCAAGTACCCATTCGATATTTTGTACTTCTCTTGATTTATCCTCTATGACCAATGCTATCTTTGAAATCTCCTCCATATCCTTGTCAGAAAGCTTCTGTCTGTGACTCCAATTCATCGAAATTTTAATTTTTTCAGCATTTCTACTATTTCTTCCTGACGGTCTCATTGTTCTAACTTTCATCCATTCCTGTGGAGCAATATGCTTTTCTAATATTGCCAAATCTTTCTTGTTCAACAGATATGAATCAGGTGTTAACTCACCAAGAGATATGACATCACCAAGACCGTATACCGCCTCAATACTTAGCTTACTATTATCCTGAGTTATTGGATCAACTGTAAATATTACTCCTGATATTTCTGATTGAACCATACGCTGCACTACGACAGCCATTTTCACATCAGCCAAATCAATACCCACTCGAGAAGCATATGCTACAACATCGTCTGTAAATACAGAAGCATATACTCTTTTTATGGAATCAAGTAATTGATCGAATTTTCTAACATTTAACTCTGTGGTAAATATTCCACTAAATGAAATATCTTTTCCATTAGGAAATACAACAGAAGATCTCACAGACACCCATGCTTCAGTAAAACCAGATAGGCGAGTATACGCACTTAAAATTTCTTCTTCTACACCCTTATCAAAATCAGCTTTTAAGAAAGCTTCCTCAATCTCTCGTGCTTCAGGATTTCTTCCTTTGCTTAACAACTTCTCTTCAGCAGAATCTAACGCATTCATACAAAAAGAGGTAAACACATTACTAGAAACTACAAAGAAATCAGGAACAGGAACATCCATATCTTTCAATTTAAAAAGGCTGTATCCTTTTCTACCAATTCTATTTCTATTCAAATCTTTAGCAGCAAAATCTTCAAAAAAGAAAACTGAATTCTTCTTTGCATTAGAACTTTCCATCTATACCGGGCAGTACAAAATTTATATTTCTCTCTAAACGATACCTTTAGCGTTAATTTTTTGCAAGTCTATATAGAATTCATACAGAATTTTCAATACAACTATTGCAGGTAGTGCTACTAAACCTCCTACAGGTCCAAAAGCTGTAATGGCTGCGACAACTCCTAACATTACTGCAAAAGGTTTGAGACCAATAGCATTTCCCATTACACGAGGATAGATAACAGTGTTTTCAACTGGCTGATAGATGAGAAGCAAAACAAGAATCAACACAGCTTTAGCAGGACTAAACAGTATTAAACCTAATAATGCAACAAGTATTGCAGCAAGAGAAGCTCCAATGTTTGGTATTAATCCTACTAGCGCTACAAATACGGCTAAGGGAATAGCAAACGGCATTCGTAAAATACTTAATATAATGGCTGAGTAAATCATTGAGAGTAGACTCACAAAACTTTGACCAAGTAACCAATTACCTAATTTCCCTTCTACATCTGCAACTAATTTCTTTACTCTCTCTCTCTTTTCATCAGAAGGAATTCTTAACAAAACAAAATCAAGTAAAGAGTCATGCTCTGATACAAAATATATAGAAAGAATCATAGAGGTAACAACAGTACCAAGAGATTTAACAAAACTAGAGAAAACCTCTGTAATACTTTTAAAGTTATCAAAAGAGGGTAAGTTATTAACTTTATCCATCAACGACTTCTCTAACGCAGTTGTATCTATATTTATACCAGCAATAGTAAAATTTCTTAGACTATCTCCTATTTTCTCAATCCAATCAGGTATGGCAGCCACTAGATTATCAAGTTGGGTTACAAAAGGAACTACAACAAGAGCAAAAACGGATACCAACACTAATACAACAATAGAGTAGGCTAGAAAAATGGAGAGGTATTTTGAAACACCTTTCGATCTAAGTTTTTCAACTATTGGTAACGATACTGACATAAATACAAAGCTGAGAGCTAAAAACATTAGAATTGAAAGGATCTTTTTTCCAAACAACATTACACAAAAAATCAAGCCTATTAGGAACATCGATCTAGGAGATAAATCTACAGTAACCGTTCTGTGTTCAGTATTTTCAGATGCATTTCCTTTTATGGAGTATATCTTTGCCATATATTTTAATTATACCAAAAATCGGAGGATATTTCCTCCTCCGATCATTTTCGCTT
The DNA here is from genome assembly GCA_050943415.1 of Candidatus Dojkabacteria bacterium. Taxonomy (GTDB): domain Bacteria; phylum Patescibacteriota; class Dojkabacteria; order SC72; family SC72; genus UBA5232. The sequence continues at coordinate 25,004 of JBMNPD010000008.1, read as the reverse complement.
TAAAGTCTGATTTGAACAGAAACAAAAGGAATAGGGGGTAAACCTACGCCCTCTTGTAATCCTTCCTTACTATTACAACTCCAGAGCTAAACATAAATGCTGCTACTGCTAATATTCCAAAAATCATCATAAGCTTGTTAGCAAACAATACATTTAACGCTTCAGATAATTCTCCTGATGCTACTGGTAGAGTAGAGTCAGTTGCTCCTGCAACATCAGAAACAGCATTACCATTAACACTACTAGCAGAAGAGTAAGTAACTCTAATCTTCTCTTCAACATTCGTCACATTACCTGCCTTATCCTTAATTTCCATACTAAATACATTTGGACCGTCTTCTAATGCAATCTCTTTTATTACAAAATTACCAGAATCATCACATTCACCATCGTAAACACTAGTACCTCTCTTTAACACGACTTGACATCCAGGTTCTACATTACCACTTACAGCGAATGTTTCTGTTCCTACTTCCACAGGATAATTTACCTTACCTAAAACAGGTGCTGTTTTATCTACCTCTACAACCTTTGATGTAGATCTAACAGAAATATATCTCTTAGGAAAACCTTTAATTCCTGCTGCACTTACTACATATTTTCCTTCTCCTTCTGATTTATACTTGTAAGTAAAATTTCCTTCCTTATCTACATTTGCTTTACCAACATGCTTGTCATCAACATACACATATACATTGTTGTAACCAGATGCTACACCTTTAATTTCAAATTCATCTTGATTAGTTTCGGAAACAGTTCCTGAGATAAATGGAGCCTGGAAAGATTCATCTAATTGTGGCTCTCTTGTATATTTTATGAAAGAAAACACACCGTACAGCACAAATATTAGACCAAGAGCTATGAATATGGTTCCCAATATCCTTGAAATTCTATCTTGGTTATCTACATCGACAGTTTTCACTTCTACTTTAGAAACCATACTGTCTTTGCTTTGAGAAACTTTTGTTTTTTTCTTTGCCACGGTTAGCCTATATTAAAATTTATATGTTCTTACAAACTAGGATAATATAATTGTTAGAATAATGCAATATCTATGAAAATCTAGTAGAATAGCCACATAGATATGAAGAAATCACTAAAAATTGCAACCACACTTTTTCTGTTACTATTGGTCTTTGCACCAATTACTATTTTTTTGATATACCCTGTTTACTCAGAGTTAGTTGTAAGGTTTGAAAAAATCAAGACATACAATCTTGCAAAAAAAACAACCGTAACTATTTTTTCTTCCATATCACCTAGTAGAAGTAAATACTCCGAACAGATATTAGGAACATCCACCATTGAAGAATCCATTGCAAATACAGAGATGCAGATTAAAAAGCATGATTTGGAGGACATAAACAGCATTCTAAATATTCCATCTCTGAATATTAGTGGAAAGATATTTCAAGGTAAAGATTCCTCTACAATGGACAAAGGTTTTTGGCATTTTCCCATATCCAAAAAACCTGGTGAGCAAGGCAATGTTGTTATCATAGGTCATCGATTTCTACATATGCCACCAAAAACAGATACATTTTTTAACTTAGACAAGATTGATATTGGAGAGAAGATACAAGTTGTTAGTGATGTTAGCGAACATAACTATATTGTTCTAGAGAAAAAAGAAGTCCAACCTAACGATATGTCCATCATACAAGACAGTGATGAATATACTTTGACATTAGTAACATGCACTCCACTTTGGACATCTGAGAAGCGATTAGTCATCATTGCCAAGCTAGACAAACTATACAAAAAAGTGTAGACTCTGACAGTATTTTAAATGAATTTAATAATGAATATGGACGAATTCTATACAAGTAAGAAGAAAGATAAAAGTACTGTAGAATTTACAATAACTATCCCAAGAAAAATTTTTACAGAAACATACCAGAATCTTCTTAAAGAAAACACAAAGAAAGCAGATGTCAAAGGTTTTAGAAAAGGGAAAGTACCTGCAGATTTAGTAGAATCAGAAATTAGTCAATCATTGAGGCTAGAAACTTTTGAGAAACTAATTCCTCTCTATCTATCTACAGCGTTGCAAAAAGAGAATATTTCTCCTGTAGCACCTCCTGACTACAAAGATTTTCCTAAGTTAGAGGGAGAAGAGGATATTACATTTACAGTAGAAATTACTGTAATGCCAGAGTTTAAGCTTGGTAATTTGAAAAAGATTAAGATTGAAAAGGAAAAAGTAGAAGTTCCTGCTAAAGAGATTAATGAAGCTTTAGAGAATATTTTCAAAAACAATGAGAGTAAATTTAAAGAAATGAATGATGATTGGGCAAAAGAGACTGGAAAGTTGATTGGTAATGAGAAGATTACAAATATGGAAGAGTTAAAGAAATATGTTGAGGATACTTTGAAATCACAAAAGGAGCATATGTTGAAGCATAAACAGGAGGATAGTGCATTGGAGCAAGCTATAAAGCTTTCAGAAATAGTAATACCTGAACCAGCAATTAAATACGAGGCATTAGAGAGAGAGCATTCTTTTGAACATGATATGCAGCAAAGAAGTATTAAAATTGAAGATTTTTTGAAAGCGAACAATATTACATTAGAGAAGATGAGGGAGTTGTGGTTAAAGGATGCAAAACAGGCTTTGGAAACAGATGTATTTTTACGAACATATGCAAAAGATAGAAATTTGCAATTCTCTGATGAGGACTTAGCAAAAAAGATTGAAGATATTAAGAAACAAGCTCCTGAAGGTACAGACAAATCTATTTTTGACAATGAAGATTGGAAAGAGTATATCAGAAGAGTTTCTTTGAAAGATCTAGCTTTTAAGAAGTTTTCAGAAGAGGTAATTAGTAAATAATTTCTGAAAGAATATTAACATGGTTTTAATTCCCACAGTTATTGAAAAAGAGAGAGGAGGAGAGAGAGCCTACGATATCTATTCTAGATTATTAAAGGACAGGATAGTTTTCGTTGGTGGTACTATTGAAACAAATATGGCAAATACTGTCATAGCACAGTTACTTTTTTTGGAAAAAGAGAGTTCGAATAGCGATATTCAGATGTTCATTAATTCACAAGGTGGACAGGTTACAGCTGGTATGGCTATTGTTGACACTATGAACTACATTAAGTGTGATGTTTCAACTATTGCTGTAGGTCTTGCAGCTTCCATGGGTTCTATTCTTCTTGCAAATGGTAAAAAAGGAAAGAGGTTTGCATTACCAAATAGTAAGATACATATTCATCAGCCACTTGGTGGAGTAGAGGGGCAAGCTAGTGATATTGCGATTGAGGCAACAGAGATTTTAAAAACTAGAGAGACTCTTTACAAAATGTTGTCTGAAACTACAGGAAAAAGTTTGAAACAGATAGAGAAAGATGCAGACAGAGATAAATATTTTACAGCAAAAGAGGCTATGGAGTATGGGTTAGTGGATAAGATAATAGAGAACAGGTAGTATGACAGAGAATCAAATTGAATATGATTACAAAAACGAGCAACTTAAAAAGTTAAAACTTCAAATAGAGGATATGATTAAGAATGGTGAAGGAGACGAGATTATAGATGAGCAATTATTTGGAATATCTTTAACAGAATTAAATAAATATGTAGAAGAAGAGATGGTAATAGAGATTGATTCTCCAAGAATCAGATCTAGCGTTACTAATGACCAAGAAACTTTTTATATGCTTTGTGATTATTTGAACATAACAATCGGAGATGGATATATTCCTAAAAATTCAAAACAGAACATCTATTTCATAGAGTCAGCAGATAATGCATTAGTTTTAATCCCAATACAACTAATTGATGGAAATATTAGCTACAGACTTGAATTCTTGGCTAATGCTCCCGATTTTATTACCGAAATGTATGCTAATTTAGAAGAGATGAAGATTAATAAAAAAATTAAAGACCTGAAAAGCTATAGAGTTAGATTTGATAAATTTGGTAATAAAATATAGAATATTGTTGTTATGGGCGATTAGCTCAGCTGGTTAGAGCGTCACATTGACATTGTGGAGGTCACAGGTTCGAGTCCCGTATCGCCCATTTCTTACTATTTAGCAGCTAGATACTTCTCATACTCCTGAATAACAGGAATCTTACTTAAATAATTTTTATACATATCGTAGTATTTGGTCCCACTTATCTTCTCTCCAAAATACACATCTGTTTGTTGTCCACGTTCTATAGGAGGCGTAGTTAAATCAGGACTATAGACCCACTCCTTTTTCAAACCAGTAGAGGTTATTTCTGAATTATTCACTTCTATATTTGCAATCCAACTCGCTCCAAATTCATTCCTACAAAATATATATCGTAGCTTTCCATTATTAGAATCAAACACCTCTGCAGTAATCTTACCAAGCAAAGGAGTAGAGTAGTTCCACTTAGCTATACTATTAGAAAAATTAGGACTTTCTTCTTTAGTTAAAACTATATTTTCTGGCGCAATTTTCTTTCGATACTCATCACCTCTACTTACACCTTCCAGTTTTACAGTAGTACTACTCACACTTTTGTAGTAAATACTATTCTCAATGTTATCTATTTTTTTGCAGTACCAACAGATACCAATATTCTATTATTCTCTTCTTTAAATGGAAACCTTTTTGCAGGAATTTTTGACAAAGCAAACTGCACTTCAAAAGGTAAGGTGGTACTTTCTTCTGCATAACCCTTGTTATATTGTGTTACTTTTTGTTCATCGTATTTGTATCCTACTAAATATCTCCAAATACCCTGAGAATTACTTTTGTAAAAAGTATTAACAGTTACTTTACCATCTTTTATCACATATCCGACAACACCACTACGATTTCCTTCGATAAGATACGTATCTGATAGAAAAACACGTGCATCTTTTAGTTCAACAAAATACTTTGGTATAAGATCCTCCTCTAATAAAATTTCTTTCGTTAAACTTTTACCTACTATTGGAACTTCATCACCCAATATTTCAGTAAGATCAAAGACTTCTTTCCTTAAAGCTTCTTTCTTAAGTAATTTAATCTGCTTGTAGTACTCTAGTTTCTTTCCATAAATCGTTTCACCAAGATTCCTTAAAGCATTCTCATAATCATTAGTAAATTCGCCAATATTCTTTTTTTTCTATAAAAGAAAGTATATCTTTTGAAACATTTTCAAATTCATATGGAGTAGGGTATCTTTTCTTAAATTCCTCTAAAACATCTAAAGACAACTTACCTCCAACAGGGAATAAATCTCTTACACAATTTTGTAATATGGAAGTTTCTAAAACATTATTATATATAGAATTAAAAGATTCTTCTGGTTCAGGGCCTCCAACTTTTTCAACTACCGTATAGAAATCTTTATCTATTACCTCACCTGATACAATTTTCTTCAAAAAATTTTCTCTCTGTTCCGCAGATACATCTACTGTACGTTCATTAAGTAGAGAGTAATTTTGCGATTCCACTACAGCAATTATTTTATCTTGTTGCCTACTATTGATTTTTTCATCTTTTATAGAAGATTGTTTGAGTTCCACCCGCTCAACATTTGAATTAGTAAAATCATTCTCCATAATTTAAAAACAATATAAAATTAATTTAAATCTCCATACTTTTTCTTAATAGGATCCTTAAATATCCATATTCTTGGAGGATTAAAAGAAAACACAAAGAAAAGAAAAATAATTACAGATACAGCAATTAGAGCAAATATTTCATTAAGAACAAAGAAATTGTTTTTCAAAACAAAATATTCTGCTAGTATCCCAAAAACTATACTTAAAATAAATATTGTTATAGTTATCCAAAAAGGAACCTTTTTCATAGCAACTCTTAACAGTTCAAATACTAAGGGCATAGTCGACATCTCTACAACAAGCAGAATTAGCCATGCATTCCACAAATTCCCATAAGTATTTCTAAAGATAAAATATTGGAACAATATAACCAAGAGAGTAGGAAAAAGAAGTAACTTCATATGCTCCCAAGTACTTTCATTCAAAGCAGAAAACAAATGAAGCAGTAAACCCTTACCTTTAAACCAATCATGAGTAAAATGAAGAAGAGTACCAAGTATCAAAATGATCAAAAAAGAGATTGTTAATGTTAATTCTAAACTCATATATTCATGTAATAAATCGTTAATTAATACAATATAGAATAGTGTAAAATTTATTGCAAAGAATTTAAACAACCTCTATTCGTTCGATAACAAAAACTTCTGGTAACAAACCACCCTCATTAACTTTTAAAACACTTTTCACACTCCAAAAATCTTTAGTAAATACCTCTCGCAACAACTTCTTCTCCTGAGTAAGTAAGATTAACTGACCTTTCCTTCTTAATACTTTCCTTGCTAATTCTTCCAAACATTTGTAAGAACGAACATTCTCATCATGATTACCAACCCTAATACCAAATGGCAAATTAGAAATAATTAAGTCAACATTCTGCTTGTTCAATCTAACCTTACAAACATCACTTTCAAACAGTATATACTTCGAACTATCTATATCTGCTAATTCAAAATTTTCTTTACTTGCTTTGATAGCCTTACCACTAATATCTAAACATATTACTCTCTTAGCAAAAAACTCCTTAATAGCAATAATACCAATCGTACTACTACCACAAAAAGGATCAAGAATAATGCTATTTTTACCAACAGCACCAATTTTGCACATAATATATGCTAAAGAAGGATCAATACCTGCTGCTACAAAACTCTTTCGCCACTTCCTCCTTGCAAGATTAATATTTTTCTTATCAATATCTGTAATACTTAAACCAGAACCAAGGATTCTAAATTCATCCATATCTTTAACATCTGAAATAAAAACTATACTATCGCTACATTCCTTTACAATTTTAATATTCGGGAACTTCTTTACAAGTTCTTCCTTCACAAACTCCTTGCAACCTTCTAAAAACTTTAATTTATACTCCATAACTTACTTAATCTATTACAAATTATTCCTCAAAATCTCTCGCATTTCATTTAAACTACTAGCTCTAACCAAATCCTGTCTTAATTCATTAACACCATCAAAGTTATTTAAATACGCCTTAACATACTTCTTCTGACAATCAAACGGTTTAGAATCACCCCAAAAACTTTCAAAAAGATTAAGATGATTTAGCAAAGTCTGAATTCTTTCTTCACGTCCAATATCTTCTCTGCCAGAAAAAAGCCAAGGATTGTTTAAAATACCACGCCCAACCATAAATCCATCTAGATTATACTTCTTACACAATTCCTCACCTTGAGCTAAACTTTTAACATCTCCATTACCTAAAATCTTTGTAGATGGAGAAATTTCATTACGAAGTAGAGCACACTGACCAATTAATTCCCAATTTGAAGGAGTTGCATAAGTCTCCTTTGACAATCGTCCATGAATTGTAATCATGTCTAAATTTTGTTTCAGAAGAAAACCTATCCAACCTTCAATATCTACAGAATCAAAACCCAAACGAGTTTTAACTGAAACAGGTATATTTTTGTTTCCTTTAATATTCGTATTAGAATTTAAAGATTGTCGAACAGCACAAATTATCTCTTTTACCAAAGGTTTATTGTTAATCAATGCAGACCCTCTGCCACCAGAAAGTATATCATGCACAGAACATCCGATATTTATATCTATACCATCTACACTACCTGATTTCTCCTCAATTATGTCATTAATCGTCTGAGCATACATCTCTGGCTTGTTGCCCCAAAGCTGAATTATCACAGGACGTTCTTTTTCTGTAAAACGGATACGATGTTCAACATTCTTACGTCCTTTAGAACAAAAACCCTCTACATTTAAAAATTCTGTAAAGAACAAATCTGGTTTGCCAATATCACAAACCATCTGTCTGAATACAGAATCTGTAACACCCTCCATAGGTGCCAAAGCTTTTAACATACCTTTAAGGATATCAGAAAGCTAGTAGGAATGGCAACAAACAAAGATTATTTCATAAACATTTAAGATTCTATCGGACAATTTCACACAATATTCTACGATTTAACAAGAAATGTGGAGAACTATGTTGTCATTTATGAAGTGTTCATAAAGCAAAAGTAACATATTTAGAAACTTATAAGCACAAAACAAACCTATAGTATCTTAAATATTTATGAAATTAGTCATCTCAACCTTTACTGTCACTATTCTTTTATGTATACTTAAAGGTAGTTAAATACTGCCCATATGGAATCCAAAAATACAGTGGTGGATGGCTCTGGCCAACAACTACTAAATCAAAACAAGATAGATACGTACCAAACCATCTGGATATACTCCGTTCAAGATTTTCTAAAATGGTGGTATGTTCAAATGCCTCTTTGGCATTTAAGACGATTAGCTCGACTATCAACAGTTGTAGATGATTTTCTTTCCATTTCCATACTCTTACGAAATTTCTTTGTACCATGGCATCGTGATTATTCTGTAATCGGCTACTTCTTCGGAATTCTAATCAAACTACTTTATCTTCCAATAGCTATAGTCATTTATTTGTTAGTGATTCTCTTTCAAATAGTATTAATAGTTGGTTGGTTTATTTTACCGATAGGTACAATTGTTTTCATTTTAATATCAATATTTAGATAGCATGGGTATAGAGTTAGGAAGTATCAAAAAAAGCTTAATAGGACATCATAACCGTACTAAGAACACATTTAGATTAGTGGAGAATAAATATCCACTTTTTGATAATGAGAACGAATCACTTTTCCTACTTACAAGAGATCATTTCTTCTCCATAACCTCTCCTCAGATAGACTCGGTACTTACTAACTTTCTTCGATACAGAGATTTTCATAGGATTAAGAGACTAGTTGCTGATGTTTTTGTTGTTTTAGGTGTATTCATTGCTTTTGGCTTCATATTAAAATACGCTACTTTACTTGATGGATATGACACAATACTTAAAATTCTCTCTTCTAAACCTGTTAATGTTCTTTTTGGAATATCTATCTTTGCCATAATTATCCTTTGGCATGACTTTTATGAAGATAAGAGTCATCCTGTACAAATGCCTAAAGTAAAGAAGATACCTCAAAAAGATATTGACGAGATTAAAGGAGTTGGATTTAAGTTTGGTAGATATGTTCACCTTGACATCATTTCTTTTGCAAATGAGGAGCTATTAGAGATTCTGTGTATGTATTACAAGAATGGAAGTGTTGATTTACTCGGAATATACGAAGAATTGATTGATGAGAGCTATGAAGTTAAGCAGATTTTACGAAGAGCAGGTCTTCAGTTAGATTCTTCTGTTTTGCAGAATGAAAATATTCAGTTTAATGAGTTAGAGAATATATCCGTATCTGCTTTACGTGATCTTTTTGTGTATATTGCCGAAGAGGGAGTACTGAGTGAGGCTTCTCAACTAGGTTTAGAATCTCTGTTTTTAGCAATAACCAAGGTTGTTCCTGATCTTTCTAAATATCTTCAAAAGAATAATATTAACTTAGATATTCTAAGAGAGGTTTGTGTATATGAATATGACTTGATTAGAAGAAAGAAGAGAGGAAGATATCTTGATCCTAATGTGCCATATTTTAGAAAAGGAGGGATTGCGAACCAGTGGATATATGGGTATACGTTTATTCTTAGTCATTTCAGTAAGGAGATTAACAAGGAAGTAGCGGAGTCACCCGATATTTTTGGTATAGGACATGACGAAGAGGTTGATGCTATTATTTCTGTTTTAGGTAAACTTGCAAACAAGAATGCTTTGTTAATCGGTGAGCCTGGTGTAGGTAAATCTAGTATTATCCTCGGTTTAGCTCAAAGAATCAATTATGCCGATGTTCCTGAGCAATTAAGAAGTAAAAGAATTATACAGTTGGATTTGAATAATTTAGTTGCTACTGCCCAAAAGTATTCTAATTTGGAAGAGCTAGTGATTAAAACTATGAAAGAATTAGAGAAGGCTGGTAACACCATTTTATATATAGATGAAATTCAACAGTTAATTCCTAGTAAGGAAGGTGATTCTGGATATAATTTGGCTGGTATTTTGCTTCCATATGTCTTGAATAGTAAATTTCCCATCATTGGAACTATTAATTATGCTGATTACAAGAAGTTTTTCTACAGTAATGAGTCTTTGAGACAAAGTTTTACAAATATTGAAATTAAAGAGATATCAGCTAATGATGCTATGAAGATTTTAGAGAGTAAGGTTCCTGTTTTGGAGAAGAATTTTAATTGTTTTTTGACTTTTCCTGCTTTAGCTGCAGCTGTTGATATTTCTCAAAGATATATTAAGGACAGAAAGTTGCCTAGTAGTGCTGTACAAACTATTGAGGCTACTTGTGCTTGGGCTCAGAGTAATGGTGTTGAAAAGGTGACAGCGGAGCATGTCTCAAAGGCAGTTTCTTTGCAGAAAAATATTAATATTACTGCAATTGACCAAGAAGAGAGTAATAGGTTGATGAAGCTTGAAGAGAACATTAGGAGTAGGGTCGTTGGACAAGATGAGGCTGTTACTGCAATAGCTGAGGCGTTAAGAAGAGCAAGAACTGATATCCGTAATCCTAATAAACCAATTGGTACTTTTCTTTTCATGGGACCTACAGGTGTTGGTAAAACTCATGTCGCAAAGGTTGTTGCTGAGGAATTCTTCAATGTTAAAGATAGCATGATTAGGGTTGATATGTCTGAATACCAAGATGTTTCTAGTGTAGAGAAGTTCTTGGGTAGTTCTTCGGGAGGTGGTGTTTTAGGTCAGGAGTCCATTTCTCTCATTGACAAGATTAAGAGTAATCCTCATTCTGTTGTTTTGTTTGATGAGATAGAGAAGGCAGCTCCAAGTATTCTTGATTTGTTCTTGCAGATTTTTGATGATGGTATTTTAACTAGTTCTTTAGGGGAGACTGTTGATTTTACAAATGCTATTATCATTTGTACTAGTAATATTGGAAGTAAGATTTTGCTTGATTCACTTAATCAAAAAGATGTGCTGTGGGAAGAAGCAGAGAGTAGGGCATTGTTGGAACTTAGACAATCTATTAAGCCAGAGTTGTTAAATAGGTTTGACAAGATTATTGTATTTGCTCCTCACGATTTAAACAATCTTTCGAAGATTGCTACTCTTCTACTTACAGATCTTGCCAAGAGACTTCTTGAGAAGGGTATTACTGTTACATGGTCAGAACAGATTCCTATGTTGATAGCAAACAAATCTAATGAGCCAGGATTTGGAGCAAGACCTATGAGAAGATACATTCAGGACAAGATAGAGGGTCAGATTGCTAAAGGAATAATAGAACAACAAGTTAAACCAGGAGAGGAGATAGTGATAAAGGAGAGTTGGATAACATAACATTTGCTTCTTCACTACTCATAATATATAATTACCTTGTTAAAATATATTAAACAAGACTAATGGGTGCACAACCAAAAAGAAAAATTAGTAAAGCCAGAAAAGGAAGACGAAGAGCACACAACGCACTGAAAGTAACAGGTGCATCTGTATGCCCTAAATGTGGCAAAGCAAAAAGAAGCCACTTTGAATGTAGTTTCTGTGGCACATACAAATCTTAATTCTTTAAATAGATTATGAAGAGATCAACTGACCCAAGACATTTAGCCAGAGTTCTTGCACTTCAAGAGCTTTTTACCTACTACTTTCAAAACGATAACTTAACTACAGAAGAAATACCTGTAGAAGAACTTGTCGATATCAACAATATAGAGGAGTATAATGAGGAACTTTACTCAAAACTTGTTTCTGGTGTTAAAGAACAAAAAGATACTTTGGATGAAATAATCTCCAAACATGCTCCACAATGGAGTATTCAACAAATGAAATTGGTTGACTTATTGATTCTTCGAATAGCAGTACTGGAAGCATTCATTCTAGGAATCACTCCACCAAAGGTAGCTATAGACGAAGCAATCGAAACAGCAAAAGAATTTGGAGGAGAAGTTAGTAGTAAATTTGTTAATGGGGTACTAGGAGCAGTATATGAAGAAAGAAAAGAAAATGAAGAAAAATAATTATGAAGAAATAGAGAAGAAATTAAAAATTACTTTCTCAAATAAAGAGACTTTACGTAATGCATTAATTCACAGATCATATATTAACGAAAACCGAAGAGAAGAGAAGAACAATGAGAGATTAGAATTTCTTGGTGATGCTGTATTAGAACTAATAATCTCAGAATACATATATACCAAATATCCTGAGAGACCTGAGGGTGAACTTACAGCCATAAGATCTGCTGTTGTAAGAACTGAAAGTTTAGCGGAAGAGAGTAGGGCTCTTGATATAGGGCAATATTTACTAATGTCAAAAGGAGAGGAAGAATCAGGTGGTAAAGATAAAGAATTTCTGTTAGCAAATATGTACGAAGCAGTACTAGGAGCAATATATATAGATAAAGGATACGAAGCCTGTAAAAAGTTTGTAGAGAGAACATTGTTAAAAAAAGTCGATGATATCGTCTCTCAAGAATTGTTTGTAGACCCAAAGACTAAGACACAAGAGATTGTACAAGCGAAGTACAAGGTAACCCCTACATATGAGACTATTAAAGAACAAGGCCCTGACCATGATAAGCACTTTACAGTTGTTCTTAAGATAGGTGATAAACGATTCTCTCAGGGTTACGGTAGCAGTAAGCAAAGAGCAGAGGAAGATGCAGCAAAGAACGCATTAAATATATTTGAGAAGAAAAAGAAGAAGAAACCTTGAATTAACTAAAATCATTTGATAGAATCCAGAATCATGTTAAAAATACGATTAAAAAAGGTGGGAAGAAGCAAACAACCCAGTTACAGAGTGGTAATCATGGAGTCTTCACAACCAAGAGATGGAAAAACTATTGATGAAATAGGGTTTTATGCTCCACGAAATAAAGATAATGTTTTCTCTGTAGACAAAGAAAAAGCAGCTGATTGGTTAAAGAAAGGTGCACAACCATCTTCAACCATAGCTCAATTTTTTGTAAAAGAGGGCTTGTTGAAAGGATTAAAGAGGGGTTCTACTAAACCTAAAACTGAAAAGAAGACAAAAGAGAAAGAAGAGTAGTATAATAGAAATATATAATATTTTGACACACTACAGTGAAAGAATTATTAGAGTACATCGTTAAGTCCATCGTTAATAATCCTGATCAGGTAGTTATTGACGAGAAAGAGAGTGTAGATTTCCCAGGTTTAATAATCTTATCAATAGAGGTAGGAGAGGAAGATAAAGGTATTGTGATAGGTAGAAAGGGTAGAACAATTAACGCTATTAGAGATTTAATTACAATCAATGCAATCAGAAATGACAAAAGAGTTAAAGTTATACTAAATGATGATAATAGTAAAAACATTAGAGAGAATGAAATAGAAAAAAGTACAGACCCTGAGGACGACAGTGATATTTTTGGTGAATAAAATTAAACCCTTTCTATTTTAATTTCTCTGCTTTCTCCGTGAAGACTTCTATTACTTCTGGTTTGTTTGTATATACACTAAATGGTAGATACAAATCGACCCTGTAGCTTTTCTCTAAAACATAGTAACCTGTGATATTTAATGCTACTCTCCATTCATCATTTACCGTAGTTGATTGTTCTAACGATATATTATCTGCAGATATAATATACGGAGAAGCAGCGTAAAGACTATCCAAAAAATCAAGAACATCCTCCCGAGTTCCTGAATATGCCAGAGGACCACTTACACCTGAATAATTCTGTTTTTCATCTTTTGTACCAGTAGTAATCTGAATATCTCCTGCAGATAATGTCTTAGAAGTCAGATTTAATTTCTTGGCTAATTCGTCAACATAGTATATAAAGCTAGATACTGTTAATGACTTAGGAATAACTTTCTTAGCATTTAGAAGATCAATTTGCATAGTAGCTTCATCTATTAAACTAACTGCTCTATTTAGCTTAGTTATCTGTTCCTGTTTAGTCTTAATATCTTTCAATTCTGATCTGGATTTTAATGCAGATTCCACCATAGGAACAAACACAAATATACCAATAATAACGGAAACAACACCTAAAGTTATTGGTATTACCAAATCTGTCAATTTCAATTGAGGCTTAACTTTCGCCATATTTGCCTGTTTCAAAGCCTCACTATTTTTGATCTGTTCTCTAGTTTGAGTCATATTTATATATCATCAGATTTTAAAAATCTATCTACTAAAATTTTCCCTTCAAAAGAGAACCTAACCTCAGAAGGATTCTTTGATATCGATTCCATCTCCATATTTTCAAAATTAGCATCACCATTAAGAAGGTACCAGAACTTAGAGGCTGTCTCTAGATTCTCTGTGCTTCCTTCAAACGCTACAGATTCCTTACCTATAAAATCAAAAGAAGTAAGATTTACATTACCACTTTTTTTTGCAATATCAGTTATATATTCTACAACTGCTTTTGAAGAGAATTGTTTACTCTCAATCTCTTTATACAAAAACACTCTATCTAATATTTCATCATTACTTTTAATTTTCTCTGAGTATGTATTAGCTTCGTCTTCTAATTCTGCTAATTTAGATTTTGCTGATTTCAATTCGAGTCGAGATACAACATTGAAACCAACTACAGAGATAGTAATCAGTATCAAGATAATGATAATTATAATGGAAGACATGTTTAATTTCTGCTTTTTCTCTTCTTTTACAATTTCTTCCTTACTCATTAAAGGAACAAGGTTTATTCCTGCAGAGCCATCTAAAAGGTTTGTAGCTACAACATGCTCCTTTTTCAAATCTGCCTGAGGATTGGTTGATGGTTGAGGAGTGGTTGGTATTTGTGGAACTACTGATGTTTGCGAAGAAGTATTTGGTTGTGTTTGATTAGTTTGTTTATTCATCTTTTAGAGCTAATCCTATTGCAACAGAGTAGGAGGGGCCTCCTTTTGCAACAATATCTTTGAACTTACTATCAACTAATATATTGTTCCAAGGTACTGCTATAAATACACTTGCTCCCAAACTTTTTGCTATGAATTCTTTGATACCAGGTAGTAATGCACCATCTCCATTTAAAACATACTCTGTAGGTGCCGATGACAATGTTCTACTTTTATAGAATTCTACACCTCTTCTTACTTCAATCATTATTGATTCCAATATAGGAGAGAGAACTGCATATATTTTTCCTTCTAACACATTTTCTATTACACCGTAATTTCGTTTAAATTCTTCTGCTCTCTGATACTCAAAATTAAATTTGTTAACTATCGCTTGGGTTAAAGAATCTGATCCTATGGCTATGCTTTGAGAGAATACTAGGTTACCTTCAACTAAAATGCTCATATCTGTACTGTTGGCACCAAAATCGAGCATTACCAAATTCTTCTTTCCTGTAGATCTAAACATTGCTCTTCCCATTGCTACAGATTCTGTTTCTATGGCTACAAGATCAAGTCCTGCCAATACAGCTATATTGATATATATATCTATAATCTTTCTTGGTGCAGCGACAAGCAAAACCCTAGGTGCATTTTTCTCAGCATTAAAGCCTATGGGAACATAGCTTAGCTGTACTTCTGTAAGAGGCATAGGAATATATTGTTTAGCTTCATAGTATACAACATCCTTTAACTCTTCCTGTTTAACTCCAGGGAATTCTAAGAATCTGGTAAAGACAGAGAATTCAGGTAGAGCCATAACAGCTGCTTTATTTTTAATACCAGATGAATCGTAGAGTTTTTTCAATACAGCAGCTAACTTTTCTTGATCTGCTTTATTCTCACTATTTATGACTCCTTTAGGAGTTAATTGAGAGCCTAGGTTTGCTAATTTGGGAGTAGAGGAAGAGATGTTTAACAACTCTACAGCTTTTATTGAGTGTGTTCCAAAGTCTATTCCAACATGATCGGGCAGTTTAGCCATGTTCTACAATTTCTTCAATTTATATCTATATATAATATCAGAGTCTAGAATTGTTTAAAACCTATCTCTGTTTTAAATACTAATCTATCACCTCCGAAGAGATTTTGCATTAGTTTACCATATTTAGCATGATGCACAATATTTAATACAGGATACGGATGTCTATCTGCTAAATGTAATTCCCTCTTAAGCATAATACTAGCATTTTCCGCAGGATCTGTACCAAATGATACTATTCCTCCTTCTATAATAAGACCATCTGTTCTATCAGACGCTGGTTTGTTTTCTTTCTCTATCTTGATAGTTCCATTTGCCAAGAAGTATCCTTCTACTTGATCAAAACCTATACTACTTCCAGACTTATGTATTCCTTCTTTAATAAAGACATTGTCCTTAGCTATAAATACACATGCAGATCTGTTATCCATATTAGTAATATCTGGATTTACATATATATTTCCATTAATCAACATCACAGATTTTGTATCACATTGAAAACCTGAATTTAATGTCAAATTACCATCGACAACATTAACAACTATGGAGTTTTTACATTTATCTTTGTCAAAACAATGATCGGTCAGATTACCAGAAAGATTTGCAACTGTTATTTTTTCATACTTCTCTTTTTTGACATCTTGAAGTTTATCCATATATTCATAGTACACATCAGATTTTCTATATCCTACATAATTGATTCCTCTAAATACACCACTTTGATTTAGGTAGTTAACAATAGCAAGAGTTGATTGTCTTTGAACATCTCCTGCTATTAGTTCTGTACCCAAATCTACTTCGTTTTCTTTAAATCCATATTTATCAAACAATTGTCTTTCAGTCCAAACTCCTGGATTAATTCTACGAGTATCTAAATATGCACCTTTTTTACTGTAAAAGAATCCTCCCTTTGTTTGAATCCATTCTCCTAATTTAAATCGTAGATTTTGAGTTATGTGATTACCTCCTTTGTCAAATACTGTGACATAGAAATCCATATATCCTCCTCTGTTGTCTACTAAATCCATGTCTTCAAGACGAGATTTGACATTTGCTACTTGCCAAAGGACATTACTTCCATTTATCTTACCTAATACATCACTGTCTGATTGGAAATTTAATGTGAATGTTCTTCCACTTCCTGATGGGTAGATTATTGGACTGTTTTTAACTAGTGCATCTCTTAATCTAAAGACATTACCTACAGCATACGATATTTCACTTTCAGAATCTTGTCCTTCCCAATCTAAAGCTAGTCTAGTAGAAGAGGGGATTATTGTTTGTAGTCTACTTACAGTTGGTCTAGTAAGATCTACTCCCCAACTTGGTCCTTTTTTCCACTGGTCTGTTAACCTTATCTGGTTAGGTTTGTATCCTAATTTGTTTCTAATTTCTTCGCTTGTATAGTTATCCCATGGTGTAAAACCAAATTCATCATTGACCATTGTATATGCGTAGTATATTCCTTCGGATACTTTCTCGTAGTTCGATACTCCTGATTGTTCATTGAGAAAGGTTATCCTAAAGTTAGAGATTACTTTGTTAGTCTGAGATATTTTTAAATCAGAGATGTTTACTAATGGTTTACCAGATGGAGAATGTATTGTAAAGGTAGCACCAACATTACCTATCTTAGCCCAATATGTTTTTGTGTTTGTTACAAGAGGGACATATACCTCTGACCAACTACCATTCACTTTTCTGACCATGAATCCCCAGCTACCATTAGAGATTGTTTTGCCTGCTGTTGTTGATTGATTATATATCCATTCTATACCCGGCGCTTTAGTAGGAGGAACACTTTTTGTTTTTGTGCATATCAATTCCCATTCCCCGCTTGGTAGTCGTCTAACACCAAACTCTATACATATTTCTGTATTTGTACCTCCTGTCAAACCAGGAGCTGCGGTCTCTTCTTTTGCCATCCAAAAATATATTGCTTCTAATTTGTTGTTGTCTACTGTACTCCAGTATTTTGCTTCTACACCAACAGGGTTGTTTAACTCCAACCCTGAATATGTTGTAGATGTGTATCCCATTTTGTTTGTGGTTTGTAATGGTTGGAACACAACTTCGGATTGTAAACTATATAGATATGGGTCTTCACAATTTTCATATTCAGGATTACATGTAGTAGGAATTTCATAACAGTTATTTCTTTCACTTTCTCCACAACCTTTATCACAACTAACAACATGATTAGTAAAATACCCTGTGTCATATTTAGTTGTATTAGTTGGACAAGGAGGAGGAGTACAAGCATGTGGTATACATGGTGGTTCTCCAGGATCACATTCTGGCTCTTCTGCTCCACCTGGCAAATACCTACATTGTCCTCCATCTTCGTTCTCTGCAATTCGATAACCTTCATTATCTCCAGGACCATACGCACCAGCATCACCCCAACCTGGAGGTAAAGCAAAAGTCAAAGTCCTAACCGAAGAAAGTAACAATAATATTAGCAATGTTGTTATTGTTGATTTACTACTTCTTTTCATATACTTTCTGTAGTAAAGTAAGATATCTAATATTATCCTCTACCAATAAATACTTTTTCCCTAATTTAGTTTTACTCCAAAGACTATTATATTCCTCTCCATTTAATTCCTCAGAATATACATTCAGATAATAAAGTTTAAGAATCTCAGCATTCAGTAAATTCTTAACTTCAATATTATCCGAAGATGACAACCCAACCAAAGCTTTAAGTTCAATTGCAGTATCATTCTCTAAAGATTTTAGTAATACCTCTCTATCTTGATTCTTTACTAAATTTACCAAATCTTTATATACAGAATTATATTTAGGAATCTCTTTAAAACCTTCTACTTGAGATACCGTAAAGAGAAGTTCAGATACTAAATCAAAAGGCATCTTACCACTATCCTTATCTCGGATGTTTGCTAAAACATTGTCAGCTACATAATTCTCAACAACAGTAATTTCTTTATCTGATAAAGGTCTCTTTTGTACAGAAGAGTAGGAGTAAACATCTGGCAATCTATATAAAGTAGCAAAAAGAACAGGTGAAGGAGATACAAAATCTATCTCTTTGTCAATAACAAATCCTTGTAAATTCTCCCACTTATATCCATTCGAATTATTTGCAGTAACAACTTTTTCAAACTTCTCCTTGTTACAATACAAATTCTTTAGGATATTTATTTGCTCAACATCTAAATAATTTCCTGCAGTAAGATTTTTTGTGAGAGTACAACCAAGACTTCCTACATACACAGATCCTCCATGTTTCTCTTCTACCTCTTTTTTAAGAGAATCTATATATTTAATAACATCCAAAACTTCAAGAGACTTCATTTCTTCGTTTTCTAATTGTAGTTTAGAAACAAATAGAGGATATTGAGCATCTACTTCTGGTAATACTTCATACAACTTAGCATTACCATTTTCATTTTGGATAGATGAGGGAAAAGAAGATCCTGAATCTTTTCGATTCAAAAACTCAACAACATTTTTTAAAACAGTTGTATATTGAATACTTTCTATTGAAAGAGGCGTCATATTAAATGAGACTAACTTCTTTTTCTCAAACTCAAATTGAATACTAACTGGTTTGAAATCATACATCACATCCTCTATATCAATATCTTCCATCTTCACATTACCTAGTGAGATATTAGAGAAATACAAACTCTCTCTTGTTTTCAAATCCCATGCGTTCATATCAAAAACAACCTCTAAATCATTCTGCTTCGCATTGTAAATTATTCCTTTAACAACATATATAAACTTCTCTCCATCATCTTTCTCATAAAATCTATTTAGAAATTCATATTTAGTACCATTCAGATATTTTTTAGTTAAATTCTCATCTCTATGAGTAAAATAGTAATAGATACCGTATCCTAAAGCTAAAATCATTAGGAGAACAAAAATCCAAAGTAAAATTCTCTTTATCCTAGATTTTGTTGAAAAATAGTACTTACTCATTATTACTTATCACTACTACCTAAATATTTATTTAACTCCTTAAGAAGACCGTCATAATCAAGGTCTGACTTTACTAAATATGATGATGCACCTAAATCAAAAGCCTCCTTGATTACCAACTCACTAGACATATTAGTCAAAACTATAATTGGCATATCTCCATACTTCTCCTTGTCTGCTTTAATAGCTCTAAGCACTTCTAAACCATCAACACCTGGCATCATTAAATCTAAAAGAACAAGATCAACATGACCAATATTATTCGCCAGATAGTCAAGGCCATGATATCCATCAATGGCTGTAGCCACAGAATATCCTCCCATACCAATTAATTCTTTGTACGATTCTAGAAGATCTTTCTCATCTTCTACTATTAAGATTGTTTTGTTTGAATTACCCATATTTTTATATATATAAATTAATAAGGTTGAAAGAAACCTTGGTTATTGTAAAACACATAATCAAAGAGAGTAGAGTAACTTAAGTTGTTACTGTTTGGAACCAACACCTCCTTACCTCTAGATTCTCCGTTACATGTTGTCATGACAGATAGCTTAACCATCTTTAAATCCATATCACCTGCACACCCTGCTACACTCAAAGAGTTTTCTATACCTAGCACTCCACCAATGGCTGTTATTCTAACTTCATCAAGCATATATCCATCTTTGGATTCTTTTAGATTAATTTTAAGAGGAGTAGCCTTGTCAAATATAATCCACGCTCCGTCAGCTAAGGAACTATTTTTACATGTAGTAGAATCATCAGATATACAATACGCCACTACATCATCAAAATCATAGTTTTTATATTCTATAGAGGAGGGGTATCCCTTACCATAAATTTTATGCAGTATCAATCCAACAGATGAGGCTGCTGTAGGTTCCGCTTTAATAGTAAGAGTACACTGATCCTGCACTTGTAAAGGATTAAGTCTATATCCAAAGGTATTTGATTCCAATAATTCTAAGGGTTCTGAATCAACCTTATTCATCGAAACTACAATACCTGAATTGTCATCACTACAATTCTTAAATAGAGAACTAATATCACTTTCAACTCCAATCTTCTTTAAATAATCTTGTAATTGAGAGATGTTTTCTAGTCTTTTAATCTCACCACCCTCATATTCGATATTATCAAAAAGTGTTTCTGTATCAACAGTTGAAAATATATCTATAACTGAATCGGAAATTTCTAAAGCTTCAGTAGAATATCGTTCAGTATTACTAGATTTCTTGTCCCGCAGAGACCTAGCCATTATGGACATACCAATAATAACTGAGACAACTATGACTACTAAAGCAATTACCATTGCTTGTCCAGAGTATCCTTTGTTTTTCGAGCAGTTATTCATATATATTAAGATAACATATAGACATTACCATATCAAACCTTCTGTTTTAACAACAGTTTGCCTTAGAACTTTCTTACTAACAGGTGCACCCTTAGCAAAATACCAGAAAACAGGTTCTGCTTCTATATCAAAACGTATTAGATAGTTATTATCTGGACTTTTTGTATATGCAATATCAAAGGAATTTATAGACACATAGTCAGAGTTTAAAGATATTAAAAATTTACCTGAAGCACTTGCAAAGCATGACTCGTGGTTATTTAGTAAATCTTCCACGTTAGATTTAACTATATATCCTTTATCACTATCTCTATCTTTAAAATAGCCTATACATACCCAACTGTTATATCCATACGGTCTAAAATGTATTTCATTTCCTACCTCATTTTCACCAAGTGGTGTAGAGTAGAGGGTCTTTAAATCTTGGGTCCCTGTACTTTCAATTGTAACAGTATTGGTCTCCTTATTATGTACGTAATTTCTTGCATTTTTAGAATTAAAGATAAATACATCTGATGGATTTGAATTTCTTACAGTCTTTCTTACCAGTTCTAGTACATACTCTGATTCGTTTCTCACTCTTGTTTTGTTACTAGATACTGTAGATACCTTTATTAACGTTGTTAAAGTTACTGCAGATATTAACATGACAAAACCAATAATAACTATAGTCAGTAGCATTTCTACTAGACTAAAAGCTTCATATTTATCGTTATTTATATTTTTCATATCTACAATTTGATAGAAGTATAATATGAATAATCTTTAACCTGATTACCTTTACTAACAGTACCAGTAGAGCTACTTTGACCTACAACAACTCGACCTATTAAGAAAGAATAACCTTCTTCTGGAGGGTAATCAATACATAGTATTCTGAAGAATTCTGTTTTATTTCCTTCTTCATCATATATTGCTGCTCCATCCTTATATACATTTCTATCACTATCTAATAGATAACTTTTGAATGTATCTTCACCCTCTTTTACAAAAGCGTATTCACCTTCGCTCACTCTTTCCATAGCAAAACATCTCTCAACTCCTGTAAGCATAGGAAACAGACCTCCTCCAATCTCCCTGTTTTTACTAGCTATGGCTTGTGCCATTACTGCACCCTCTACAGCATATTGAGTTACTTGATCTACTCTTTCATTTTGTATCATACTTTGCATAGTATTTGCAGCTATCTGCATCAATACCACAGCTGAGATACCTACCACCATGATAGCTATGAGAGCTTCTACAAATCCCATTGCTTCATATTTGTTTGTTTTAACATTTTTCTCCATATTATTTCTTTACAGTAAATATTCTTCCAGACAGATTCTCAATCACAATTTCTGTCACGGGGAGTCTACCATCTGGATCTATTGTAATAACAAAATTAACTGGTTGACCAGTTACTGGCCTCCCTTTACCATCATAATTAACTATTCTTCCTGTTTCATCGTAAAAGAATGCACGACCTGAGACTGATTCAAAGACTACATACTTTAAAGCTCTACCGTTTTCAGGATTTATATTTGTACTTATTTGACCAGCTGGTGGAGTAATGTTTGTTTTGTATCCGATCAAACCAACTATCGATGATTTTATTAAAGTTTTACTACATGTACCTTCCGTATATGACGATGCTGTAGGTATTGGTAGGTATCCATTTTTTCCAAAGTTTAGACTTGATCCCACATCTAAGGCAGGATTAAATGATGGAATATATGATTTGGTTGTAACATCTCCATACCCAGCAAATGGTGAACACCATTTAAATGTTTCGTAGTGCCCAGCTCCTTCATTACTAGAGAGGTCCGAGAAGTCTATACCTAATCCGTACAACCAATTTTCTTCAGCTTTTTTCTCAAGTAACATGGATGCTCTTTGTACATTTGTAATATTTTGTTCTAATGTAAGAGAGTATTCATTCATCTTAATAGTGTTTTGTAATCCTTGGAATGAGGAGAATGACATAGCTGCAAATATCACAAAGATTGACATCACAACGAGCATTTCTATTAGGGTATACGCTTGATATTTTTGTTTGTTGGCAGTTTTCATTTTTCTACTTTTTAGATTATCTTACTTGTAGCAATATTTCAAGTGAAAGATATGTGCTTTTTCGATTGAGGTAAAGATTAGAACAAGTTTTAGGCAGGATTCTTCTAGTATACCATCAGATAAGAATCATTTATCAGGAACAAAACAGAGATTTAAGTCTGAGTGATACTTCACAACGTGGCAGGGCTAGGGTAGGTCTGGTTTGCTTTTTGATATAAAATTTTTGTATAATGTTAGTGATAAGTAGGGTAGTCCCTCTGCGTGGTTGAAAAATACCAAAATGCCTCGGGCTGCAAAGTTCAGAGACACTATTGCAATAATATAGGTAAGGCGGAGGTAGACGCCCTACTTTCTCTTTTGTAAAATAATCTCTTTTACACTTTCCTTGTCCAATACTATTAGTCGTTCTATTTGATTAGTTCTCTTTCTAATATTGAAATTTGCTAGTTGACAAGACAATTTGGTACTTAATTTCTTGTTCTTCATATATATAAAGAATTTCTTTTTTCCTTGTAATATAGGAATTCGTAATCTCTTCGCTATCGAAGAGTATTTTTGATTGAAAATACTCTTACATTCCCATTCTTCATTATTCCAAATGAAATCATTAGTTGGATAATAACTTCCATCATCTTTTTCTCTGTTTCTACATATCCACTTTATCTTGAAACCTAAGTTTGTAAAGTTTTCTACGAACTCTTTTTCATGTGGCTTTATTAAATCATCATTTATATACTCCTCTAAAGGGAGACTTATCCTTTTGTATACAGGAGTATCCATAATTTTCTTTTTCTGTTTTTTTGTTATTTTAGGAGGTTTTACTATTCGTATATATTTATTCGAATATTTAAAGGTTTTCATGTTACGATATTGGTTTCTCATAAAATAGTACATACATATTTTAGGTGGTGAAAATTAATTTCTGATTAACTAACAGGAATAAAATGACATCTACTGCTTACTATGTTAATATTTATGATGATGAAATCTGTCCGAGAATATTTCTACAACTTGAGAAAAAAACTACTAAGAAGAGGATATAGGTTTAAGAAATTTTATGTGTTAGGTAGTATTGGAATTCTACTTGTTCTTTCTTCTTTATTTCTCTTCTATATCAATGGTGTTAAACCTAATTCAGATATATTTTTACACAGTACAGATAGTAGTAATATATATGGTAATCGTAATCCTAAATTTGCTGTAGATTTTGGTAAGAGAGATACTCCTGATATTCAATGGGTTAGGTTTGAGTCTGATATTAGTAAGAGTAATCCGTTTGAGAAAGAGAAGAAAGGATTATGGGAAAGAGTTAAAAACTTCTTTAGACCAATACGTAGTTACGGTGTTGAGATGTCAATTAAAGGAGTAAAGGTAAGTGATGTTAATGAATTAGGAGAAGAGGAGAGATTGAAGGAAGTTGCAGAGATAATGGGGGAGAAAGAGGTTAAGAGTAGTACAGAGTTAGTAGATTTAGGTAGAGTATTTGGAGATGATGATATAGATGGAGTAAGTAGAAAGACAGTAGTAAACAGAGAGATATCTAATGGTATTGATTTGGAGTATCAGATATTGGAGGGTATAGGGTTGAAGGAAGAGATAATTATAAGGAATTTAGATTCATACAGTAAAGAGTGTAATGATATTAGTAATTGTGTACTACCTGCTAATGAGTATGTGTTTGATTTGGTAGTAGATGATGGATTGGTGTTAAAGAAAGATTGGTTTACTTTTGATGATGGTAGTAGAGAGGTTTTTTATTTTGAAGATAGGTATGGTAATTATGTTAGTCATTTTCTTCCTAGTTTTGCTATAGACAATGTTGGTAACAAAACATATGGAG
>JBMNPD010000001.1:0-102918 GCA_050943415.1 Candidatus Dojkabacteria bacterium | reverse complement strand
TAACAATAGATGATATAGAATTGTATAAAGAATATATTTTGAAATACAAGATTAAAGATGTAGTGGTAGGGAGTATTTTTACAGAGAAGAAGTCTGATGAACCCGTTGCTTTTTTATCAAAAGAAAAGTTGTTTTACAAAGAAATCTATGAAGAAGATATAATAATTTCAGAATTGAAAAATATTACAAATGTATATAGAAGAAGTACAGAAGTAATGAAAAAGTATAAGGTAAAGAATTTAAAAAAGTTATGTACTGACTTTTCTGCATCAATTTAGTACAATATCGTTATATGAAGAAAGTCTTTTTATTTTTATATCCAATTAAAGAATACTTTGATGTTTCTTTTATGAGTGAAGAGGGTTGCAAGATGCGTGGGTATAGACTTCCTATACCAACACTGAACGAATGTATCCAGAAAAGATACAGGGATAAAGGTTATGAAGTTGTTTTTGCTACATATCCAGATAAAGATATAAAAAATGTTGAAGTTAAGGAGGGTGAAGACAAAATTATTTTTACAGATGTATCTTTTAAAGAAGCAACAGGATATTATGAAGATGGAAGTAAAAAAACACTTGATGAAGTACAATATCCTGACAATAAGTTTTTACTAGACCAGTTGGGAGATGTTGAACATTTAGTTGTAGGAGGATTCCATGCTGCGGATTGTGTTAAAAGAGTTGCTGATTATGCGTATGAGAACGGAATTGATACACTTGTTGACCTTGAAATGACAGATTTCTTGAATGGTTGCTTTAGCAAACTGGAACATTTTGACTTTGAGTACTACAATCCTGCTAATATGAGAGAATATATCAGATATGGTATAAAGAAATCTGAATCCAAAGAGGACGCAGAAGAATCTTTGAAGCAAATAAAAGAGTGTTTTTCACCAGCCTATCATTTGTTTGATACTAATTATATCCCTACTGAAACTGCAGAAGAGATGCTTACAAAGGAATATGAAGAGGCAGTAGTGAATGAGAAATTTAACTAAGAAGGCTTTACTAAAATAGAAGTGTCTGAGCGAGACGGGGCTCGAACCTGCTACTTTCCCCTTGGGAAAGAGACATTCTACCAAATTAACTACTCTCGCAATATACTGTGTAAGTATATTAAACCAGAATATATTTGAATAATTTAAACTCATTATTTAATGATATAATATAACACTTTCAACAAAAAGTTGTTAAATAAGTGATAAGTTTTAGTATAATATGAGTATGAAAAGTAAAAAGGGGAAGAAATATAACTTGGAAAGAAAAGATTATATTAGTTGGGATGTTTACTATATGGCTATAGCAAAACTTTCAGCTATGAGAAGTAAAGATCCTAATACACAGGTAGGTGCATGTATTGTAGGAAAAGATAACAGAATACTTTCGATAGGGTACAATGGTGCTCCTAATGGTTTTGATGATAGTAAATTTCCTTGGAGTAGAGAGGGAGATATTTTGGAAACAAAGTATCCATATGTAGTTCATGCAGAGCGTAATGCAATTCTTAATTACAAAGGTAGTAGAAAAGATATGGATGGTGCAAAAGTATACGTAGATCTTTTTCCGTGTAATGAATGTGCTAAAGAGATAATTCAATCAGGTATAAAAGAGGTGGTATATTTGTCAGACAAGTATGCAGATACAAATGAAATAAAGGCATCAAAAAGACTTTTTAGAGAATGTGGTGTTAGTTTTCGACAGTTGGATAAACAATCACGGATATGTTTAGAAATTAATCTTTCTGAAAAATAAAAGTGTCTGAGCGAGAGACGGGGTTCGAACCCGCTACCTTCTCCTTGGGAAGGAGACATTCTACCAAATGAACTACTCTCGCAATATATTGTGTAAGTATATTAAAAAAAGAGGAGTATTGCTACTCCTCCTTTAAAATCTATGCTAAAGAAACTACTTAGCTATCTCTTTTTTGATTTTCTCCCAATCTTTTCTCAAGATTTCTCCTAGTTTCTCTGCTGAGTTCTGTGTAATTTTCTGATTTTGTTTAAAATCATCAACTACTTCACCTATTAATTCCTTGTACTTGGCTTCATCTATAGATTTACCAGCTCTTTTGATATTCTCAATCTTTTTGTTTAACTGTTTCTTAGCATTTAGGTATGTTTCCTCTGCTTTGTCACCAAGATCTACAGCTAACTTTTTAATATCTTCTCTTGTTTCTTTACCTGATTTTGGTGCAAAGAGAATACCTGCTAATGCACCACCGATAGCACCTAGAAGTGCTCCTTTTGCAAAAGATTTACCGCTTTTGGACATATTTTTAAATATTTAAAATTTAGATAACTAGAACTTAATTGTCTTAAGTATCAAGTAAAATACTATCAGAAAAAATGCAGGAATCAAGAATGCTAAGAGTAATGTTCCAAGAGAGTATTGTCTTTGTTGTACAGCTTGTTGATCTATTGTTACTTCTTTGTTTTCTTCTAATGTCTCTGTCATGAAAGTAGGTTCTTCGGTTTCTTCTGTTTTTTCTTCTTCCTTATTTTCTTCAGTAGTAATGGTAGTTTGTTCTTCTGTAGCTTGATCTTGTGCTAACAGAGTTTTAGAAGGTAAAGATAGTAGTAGAATTGTTAGCAGAATTTGTATAATATTTTTCATTAATATATGTTAACATATATCTGTATGATATATCCAGATATTAGATTGGAAAAAATTCTATGGAAAATTGGTAAGCAGTATATAGCTGGTCTAGATGAGGCTGGTAGAGGGCCTTTAGCTGGTCCTGTAGTTGCTGCTGCTGTGGTAATAACGTCTCCTGATCAGGTTGTAGGTACTGTGCGTGATAGTAAGAGAATGACAGAGAATCAGAGGAATATTGCTTTTGAATTGATAAAAGACAGGTCTGAGGCTTTTGGAATAGGGATTGTAAGTGAGAAAGAGATAGACAAGGTTGGTATTAAAAGGGCTGTGCATGATGCTATGATGATTGCTGTGAGTGAGGTGGAGAAGAAGCTTAAGCATTCTCTTGACTACATTATTGCTGATGGTGGGATATATTTGTTAAAGGGTTATGATATGGAGAGTATTAATAAAGGAGATGAGAATCATTACAGTATTGCAGCTGCTTCTGTGTTAGCTAAGGTAACAAGGGACAGGATTATGTTGGAGTATGCTAAGAAATATCCAAAATACAGTTTTGATTCTAATGTTGGTTACGGTACTAAGCAGCATATTAAAGCTATTAAGAAGCATGGACTTTGTGATATTCATAGGAAGAGTTTTGAACCAATTAAGAGTTTGCTTGATGGTATTTAGTATTTGTGTTTATGGGAAGAGTTTTTAGCCGATTAAAAGTATGATATAATATAGATAGGGAGAGGTAATTCAAGCATTTTTCTTTTGTTTAGGGTTGTAATGTTTGTTTCTTTGATAGTATAATGCTGATCGTTTGAGGTGTGGGGCGCTAGCTCATCCGGTAGAGCAACTGCCTTTTAAGCAGTAGGTGCCGAGTTCGAGTCTCGGGCGCCTCATCTTACAATTATCAACAGAAATTAAAACAATATTTTCTATTTCTCAGTTAGTAGCAGAATCTCAACTATCTCTTATCATCAATAACCCTTTTAACTTCGTTAGGATTACTTATATCAGGAAATGATAAACCACTAAGATCATTACCAGTGGTAATAGTTATAGTTCCATAGTTAAGCATTTTTGCTAAAGGTCCTTGTGATATAGTTATCGAGTTTATTTTGTCATATTTAATCTCGTGTTTAACTGTACTTAACAGTCCCATCTTTAATATAACTCCGTTTTCTCCTATCTCTAAATAGTTAGTTAGGTACCTAGAAAGCGATCTGAAAATAGTAAAGATACCTACAATTATTCCCATAAGTAAAAAATCACGAACAAAAACGGCAGGAGATTGTTTATACTTCATTTTAGCTAAGTATGTTAAAAATTTATATTAGATAATAATATCACAGATATGTGTTAAAGAATATCAAAATGAAAAGATATGTCTAAACAATTCACTTTAGTAAATCTAATTCTCCTCCTAATCTCCAATATATTACTCCTTTTATTTTATACCTCTTTGCTAACTCTCTTCTTTCTTTAATACCCTCTTTCGTTTGGTAGTACATCTCACATTTGTTCTCTCCATTACAATTGTATGTAGCATATCCCTCTGCTATTCCCTCTTTGTATGTTCCTTTCACTCCTTTGTTAAACATATTACTAACAGTAGTATTAGTTAATGCAGAGAGTTTTGAATTGTCCCAAGCATAGCTATACAGATGAATACCTAACACTATCTTTTCTTTAGGAATATGTATTCTAGCGTACTTGAGTACCTCTTCTATCCAATTAATTGGTCCAATAGGGCCAGGTGTAGTAGATGATGGAGAAGTATAGTCATACGCCATTATTCTAACCTCATCAGCAATCTTACCTATGCGTGAATAATCTTGTACAATTCTTGTTTCTTCATGATCTGTATATTTAGCATTCTCCCATTGTGCAAAAACTGTAACTGAAAGCTTTTTATTCTTCTTATGCAATTCATCTGCAAGCAAAGTTAGGTAATTAACAAATGTTTCTTTGTGCTGAGTATGGATAGATTCATAATCTAAATCAATCCCATCATAGTTATTTGTTTCAACCTCTTTCAATATATCCTCTATATTTTTCTTGTATTTAGACTCGTCAGAGAAGAGAAGATCGGTATTATTAAAATTATTTGAACTAATGGTCGGAATTAATCTTATATTATTCCCCTGAATATACTTCATACCTTCATTAAGTGCTAATGCTTGTATATTGTTTTTCTGTAAATTACCATTAGAATTTATAGAGTAGAGGACTGGACTTACAGATTTAATAATACCTGAATTGCTTTTCAAACTTTCTATACCTAAATCAAAAGCCCAGTAAGGTATCCAACCAGATTCTTCTAAAGTATTAACCTTTTGAACAGTAGGAGTCTCTTCGTTAATGACTATTTCATTACTCTTATTTAAAGGAGTAGAGATTTGTTTAGAATTGTTATTTTCATCTGATGAAATACTTACCTCTTGTGGGGATATTGGAAACTTAAGCAGAAGTAGAGAAGAGACAATCATTATCAATCCCAGAATTATTCCAGTTATACTCAAACCTCTTAACAGTTTCATTAACCAATTATATCTTAATGTCTTTTAGAATCAATCGTCCGATGTTTTTCTCTACAGCATAAGCTAAATTGAGTATGGTTTGTTCATCAAATCTTCTTCCTATGAACTGTATACCAGTAGGTAAACCATCAGATAATCCTGAAGGTAGAGTTATACCAGGTAGACCTGCCTCTGAACTTCCCTCTGCAAGTACATCTGCAATCTCTCCAAAAAGAGGATTCTCAGCATCTTTGTCTGAAAGAGCAGTAGTAGGAGTAGATGGTGCAACAATAGCATCGTATTTGTCTAAGATATTGTCAAAGTCTTCCTTAATTAATTCCCTAACCTGTTCTGATTTTTCAAAATAGTCATCGGAGAGACTTGAAGAAAGAGCGTACGTACCTGTCATTACTCTTCGTTTTGGTTCTTTACCAAAACCTTCTCCTCGACTACTTTCGTAGTGTTCCTTGATGGTCGAGTTTTTACTTCCTACTAACCCATATCTAGTACCATCAAATCTAGCTAAGTTAGAAGAAACTTCACTTCTACAGGTAATTGTATATACAGCTATGGAATATTTAGGATCTAGAATATTTACTTCCTCTATTTCAGCCCCATGATCTTTTAATATATCTAAACATTTCATGAAGTTTTTTCTAACACCATCTGCAAGTTGAAGATCAAGATACTCTTTTGGAAGTGCTAATTTCATACCTTTTAACTTCTTGACACTTAATTCTTTGTGATATGCAGGTACTTTAGTTGTAGAAGACGTCATATCGTTAGAGTCATGACCAGCTATTATACTAAGTAAAAGAGCAGCATCTTCTACAGATTTAGCTATTGGTCCAGGGCAATCTAATGAAGAAGCCATTGCTAATACCCCGTATCTAGATACTCTACCGTATGTAGGTTTTAATCCTACTAATCCACACCAAGATGCTGGCAATCTGATTGATCCAGCTGTTTCTGTTCCTAATGTTCCAGCACATAGATCCGCTGCTATGGCTGATGCTGAACCTCCACTTGAACCACCTGGTAATTTAGTAATATCCCAAGGGTTTCTAGATGGTCCATAGAACGAGGTTGCAGTTCCCGAACCGTGACAAAACTGATCCAGGTTTGTTTTACCAAGTATAATTGCTTCTTCCTGAAGAACTCTGTCTACAACTGTTGAATCAA
Organism: Candidatus Dojkabacteria bacterium; assembly: GCA_050943415.1. Lineage (GTDB taxonomy): Bacteria > Patescibacteriota > Dojkabacteria > SC72 > SC72 > UBA5232. The sequence continues at coordinate 96,629 of JBMNPD010000001.1, read as the reverse complement.
ATACAGGAATGTAATTATCTAACATACGTGATGCACAAGTTGTTAAAATATCTTTGGTTGAAAATACATCTTTCAATGAAATTGGAATTCCTGCTAACTCTTTTTCTTTGTATTTCTCAAAATTATTATCAAATTCAACAGCTTTCTTCAGAGCATCTTCTTCAGAAACAGTAATGTAAGAGTTAAGGGTCTTGTCATATTTCTTAATCCTATCTAAGTAATATGTAAGTATTTCTTTAGAAGATATCTTTTTAGCAAGAAGATTTTTTCTTAGCTCTATTAGTGTAAGGTTGTCCATTTTGTGTAAAGTGTATATTTTTAATCAGGATATTCTATCAGAATACGAAGAAAATTAGAACAGAAATAGTTAAGGTTACGAATGTTCCTGCTATTACCTGTGCTAATGTATGCTTTGAGAGTTTTATTCTTGCCCAACCTATTATTGGTGTGAAAATATACAGAAGTAGAAGTAATGGATTTTTGAAAGTATAGAGCATTGATGTAAAGAAAAGTGTAGAGTATGTCATATGCCCACTCATTTTCCAGAAGAATGTTACAAGTGTGAGTGCTGTGGTTGATGCAAAAAGAGCAAGAGAAGTATCTGTTAACATTTGTATTCCTTCTCGCTTAAGAAGTAAATGCATGATTCCAAATAGTACAGTTAATGTTACAAAGAAAGGGGGTCGTTCTCTTCTATCTGTAAAATCATGATCAGATATCTTTGCAAATTTTTTTACAGCGAAGTAGGAGAGTAGGGGGATTAGTGTGTAGATGGTAATATATGTAAATTTTTTACAGTTAGAAATATCAGAAACAAATAGTGGTATTGCTACAGAAAGCACCATTAAAGTGAATCCGTTGAAAATCTCTGAAATTATTCTTGCAAACTTTTTTGTGTTCATATCAGTATTGTATCAGTTTTTACTCACCAAGTAACTGTCTTCTAACTTCATCTCTATCTTTGGTTGTCAAAATTTCCATATCTAAATCACTTTTGTTAACTTCATTGTTATGTAATATCTCTAATACTTTTTGAGGATCATCATCACCAGCTATTCTATTCTTAGAAATTTTTCCACATACAGAGCAACGATGAACTAACATAACTTCTCCTTTTTTCTGTTTTCCATATTTTGTACGTTTTGCTTTTTTGAATGTTAGAGCCACTGGTTGCATAATTCCTTTGCATTTAGATAATCTGTCACCCGGTTTTTTCTCATCAAGATGGAGAGAATGAAGACAGTATGGACAATGATTGCGGTTTTTTGTTCCAATATTATCGCTATCAGTAAATTCTTTGTTGCAATTAATACAGTGTATCATTAGAGAAATACCCTTCCTTTCTCTTCTAGCTCTTCTATGAACTTCCTTAATATTACAGGATGGGTTTCGAATATTATTCCAAGATTTTTGTTTGGAATTCCCCACTCAATATTTGTTTTCTCTTTTTCTTTAATCATATCAATTGTACTCATAGAGGGTTTGTCGGTAAATGGTGAAGAGTGATTAATTCTGTCGTAGTAATTAGTTCCTGAGAGTTCGATGAGCCCAATATCTCGAGGTGAGTCTGTTAGTATTTTTTCTATGAAAGCGATTCTATTTTGTTCTGATTTATTCCAGAAAATATTTTTTTGCTCCTCTGTCATCTTTGCAATATTTTGTTTCTCTTCAAAGAAAGGAGCTATGGCGCGAACATCAAGTGAAATCAAGAGAGGAAGACCATCACTTGAAAGTTCTTTCTTCAAGTCATTATATGCATTGAAATTACTTTCTAGAGTGGGAAGAACTTCACTCGGTTTTATCTCAACTGCACTGTAAAATGTTCTTCCTTGCAATCTTGCTTTCATATCTCTTAAAATCTTCATTGTGGCTTTTGTGTCACTCAATGCTGTTGTCGAATCTAAACGTAGAATTCCAAACTGTCGCTTACTAATCATATCTTCTAAAAGTCTGTAAGTATCTCTTTGTCCTTTTTCTTGGGTAGTATGCATTAAGTATTCTCCTGCAATATTTGCTATTGATTTAGCTAATTTCTTAGGTGAGAAACCTTGTTGTTTTGTCCTTTCTATATATGCTGTAGCAATGTCTGTTAGTCCTGAAAATACTGGATAGTCGACACTATGTATTGGAATATCCGAATTTAACATACTTTCTATATCGAAAGCTCTAGCTGCAACTACAGACATACCGTTAATAATTTGAGATTCCATACTACTTTTAATATTTTCTAGAGTACCTTCTGTTAATGGAGTAGGGTATTGTGGCGCAAGAAGTAGTTTTGCTTTGTCTGCGATACTTTCTATTGGTACTGTAGACATCGTATCTAAAGCGATTTCTCTTTGCTGTTCAAGGACATCACATGGAGTGTTTTCTGTTTCCATGAGTGATTATATCATTTACTTGGTTAGTTTGTGCAGTATATCACTATCTTTTAGTGTAGCTATGTATACTTTATGTAATGCTCTTGTTACAGCAACATAAAGTAGTTTGATATCTTCTTCCTCTTCTGTATAAAAGTTGTCGTTTAAGTCAGCAATCATAGCACAATCAAATTCTAACCCCTTTGCATTTTCAATAGGCATAATAAGTAAACCTGTTTGATAGTCGTTCTCTAAATAGCTAACAACCTCTCTACCTATTTCTTTTTCGTACTCTTTCATTTTAGCAAACACACTGTTTGCATGTTTTCTGTCTTTGCAAAGAAGAGCACAAGTAATAGCGCCTTGTTCAAACTGTTTCTTAAATATTGAGATTAGTTTACTAATTTCATCTTTTTCTAAATCAGCTACATTTGAGCTTAACTCTACTGTTTCTACTTCTTCACCATGTCTTAAAACAGCTTCTGGTAAGCCAAATGTTTTTGGAAAATATTTCTTAAAGATACGATTAGCAAACTCTACAATTTCTACTGTAGTTCTGTAACATTTGTTGAGCTGATAGAAGACGGGTTCTTCTTTACAATATTTTTTCATAAGGGAAAGAACATCTTCCCAGTCACGAATATAGAAAGGAGGAATTATGGATTGAGCCAAATCGCCAGCTAATGCAATATTTGCATTCTTTGCAATCATACATAAAGTTGCTAATTGGGTAAAACTCATATCTTGTACCTCATCAACCATTACATAGTCTCTTTGATCTTCTTTTACCCCATTTATTTTGAAATATATGTATACAATTGGTGCTAGATCTTCGATTCTGTAGTTGCGGATTCTTCCATTTGTAGTTAGTCCTGCCAAAGTATATTTACTTATGTCTTTAGGAAGTAATTTTGTTTTAAACAAATTCTTGTAAAGAGTGTATGCATTAAGACTTTTCTTAAAGTATCTAAGAACCTCGTTTCTTACGTTCGTAAGATCACCGCCACCTCTGTGTTCCCACGGTTTACTAAAGCTATCCTGCATCTCCTTCTGTGCTAATGCGTACTCTAAGGCTAATTCTAATCGTTCAGGCATTTGAATATTGTCGAATTCTTCTTTTAATTCGTAATATCTTTTGATGATTATTTCTTTTCGTGAATAGGGAATGTTATTTAAAATATTCTCTTCAATCTGTTCGATATATTTATCTAATATTTTAATGAAATCTAGTGATCCTTTAAACTCCTTTATATCAAGATCATCATCTAGATTAGATATTGTGTAGTATTGATCCCAACCAAGAACTTTCTTACCCCAGAAAAGATATGTCAATGTTTCTATCTTAGATACACCTAAGTTTGGAAGAACATCTGAGACATAGTCTATGAACATTTGGTTAGGTGCAATTATGAGTGATTTGTTATTAGCAATTTTCTCTTTATATGTGTACAAAATATATGCTAATCTGTGGAGCAATATTGTAGTCTTACCACTTCCTGCAACACCCTGCATAAGGATTGGGGTGTTGATATCTTTTCGAATAATGTCATTTTGCTGAGCTTGAATAGTAGCAACAATATCTTGTAATTTTTTTCCAATCCTCTCTTGAAGTTGAGCAAGAAGAAATTCATCTGCCGCTACATTACCTGATTTTGCATCGTAAATTCCTTTAATTCTTGCTCTAGAGATTTGAAATTGTCTTTTCTGTAACAAATCACCTTTTCTTTCACCAATAGGGGCTATATAAGATATATCCTTTTTAGGTCCTGAGTTTTGATAGTAGATATTTGCAATTGGAGAACGCCAATCTGTTATGAGTGGAACATGGGTGTCCTTGTCTAACATAGCGAACTTACCAATATACATACATATTGGATGTTTTGTTGTTGAGTCATGTGGTAAGAACAGAATTTTTCCGAAGTATGGCGAATCTAAAGTTATTAACTCGTTATTGATTCTTCCAACAATAATTTCAATTTCTGCCAAGATCTTGTTATATACAGCCTTTGCTTCTTTCTTTGAATCTAAATCTGATTCTGCATCTATGAGAATGACTTGATTTTCCAACTCTTCTTCAAGATCATGAAGTTTTGGTATGAGATAGTCTAGTTTTGACTTAGTGATTTGTGTTACTTTCTCTAAATGAGGATATTCTTCTTGTAATAGCTCTGTATCCTTCTTCACATCTGAAAAATTAGACACACTAATTACATCCTTGTACAAGGGGTTTAGGTACTTTGTGAATGTTTGCATGATATTTTTTGGCTTACGAGAGGACACTATACATCAAGTGAACAAATTTGTCAAATTTGAGGTCTGACCTAGGTCCGACCTCCCACAAGAAAAATTTCATGCTTACGGTTTATTTCTTGCTAAAGCGTTTTTTCTTTCTACCTTCTACTCGGGATGAGTAATCTCTATGTTTTACCTCAAAGTAGAGGTCTAGGAAACCTTGTTAGAAAGGTGGTTTTAGTAAAAATGAAAAACTTCTTAACATAGGTCAGACCTAGGACGGACCTATATTTGCACGTCTGTATGGTATTGGTATATCATGATATATATATGAACAAGCATTTGAAAAATATCATAACTATTGCTTTTATTTGTTTTGCTTTGTGGGAGATACAGGAGAGATTTCATTTGTTTGATATCAAGATAACAAATGAGGTTCAACAAGAACAAAACAAAGGGAATAGTAATAATGAGGTTGAGAAACAAGAGAAAAATGAAGATAGGAAGTTTGTAGAGATATTCAATTCAAAAGGTGTTGTTATATCTGTAGATGTCCAAACAGCTGTTACAGAGGCAGAGAGAGCTTCAGGACTCTCATTTAGAACTAACCTTGGAACATATGAAGGTATGTTATTTGTTTTTCCAGAAGATACAACCACTTCTTTCTGGATGAAAGATATGAATATGCCTCTAGACATCATATTTGTTGATTCATCTGGATTTGTCGTTGACATTAAAGAAAACAATGAACCTTGCAACAAATCATACTGTCCATCGATTACTTCTTCGCAAAAATACAGATATGTGCTTGAAGTTAATGCTGATTTTTGTAAGAATAACGATATTGTTGTAGGTAATAGTGTTATTATGAACAACATTCAATCAAGTTAAACTTTAGTGAAAAAATTATGATCACCTCTTTTGTTAACTGGCTAGTAAATATTATTGAAACTTTGGGTTATCCAGGTGTAGCACTTTCCATGTTTATTGAAAGCTTTTTTGCTCCTATACCAAGCGAAGTAATTTTACCTTTTTCAGGCTTTGTAGCATCAAAAGGTACACTTAATTTGTATTTAGTCATTATAGTTGCGACTTTTGCAGCATATCTAGGCTCTCTTCCTTTCTATATAATCGGATATTTAGGTGAACAAAAAGTTCATAAATTTTTAGAGAAATACGGTAAATATCTTTTTATTACAAGAGAAAATGTTCAGAAAGGATACGATGCTTTCGAAAAATATGGAAATGTATTTGTGTTGACAGGAAGAGTTGTTCCAATTGTTAGAACTTTAATTTCTTTTCCAGCTGGTGCGTCTAAGATGAATTTTTGGCAATTTACAATTTACACTTTGATTGGCACAGCAATATGGTCTACATTGTTAATCTTAGCTGGTTATTTTCTGGGTTCTCAATGGGAAGATGCTGTTGAATATGTTAACAGGTATGAGAATATAATTATTGGTCTAATGGGCGTTTCTTTGTTTGGATATATTATTTATAACATTTTGAATAACAGGAAGAAGAAAAATTAAACATTTCTAATTAATGAATTTCCTGTCATTTCTGCAGGTTTTGTAATTCCCATGATGTCTAGTATCGTAGGGGCAATGTCTTTTAATGCACCGTATGGTAAATTACGTCTGGTTACTTTTGTTCCTACTACTATTAAAGGAACAGGATTTAGTGAATGCTCTGTATCAATTTGATTATTTGTAAGATTTACCATTTCCTCTACATTCCCATGATCTGCAGTAATTAAAACTGCACCTCCATATGATGTGAACTCTCTAACTAATGTTCTTACACATTCGTCCACCACTTTTACAGCTTTAATACCTGCTTCTAAGTTGCCAGTATGCCCTACCATATCTGTATTTGCGAAGTTTACTAGTATGAAGTCATAAATTTTAGAAGGTATACGTTGTATTACAGCTGAAGTGACTTCAAAAGCACTCATTTCGGGCTTGATATCGTATGTAGGTACTTTAGGAGAATCAATTAAAACCCTATCTTCTCTTTCATAGATTATGGGGATTCCTCCGTTGAAAAAGTACGTAACATGAGGAAATTTCTCTGTCTCAGCTATTCTTAATTGATTCATACCAACAGACTCAATTATTTTACCAAGTGGAAGATTTATATATTGTTTTGGAAAGACGACTTTCTGTGGAAAATTCTTTCTGTATTCAACCATTGATGCTAAAAAAAGATTTGGTATATTCTGTGTTGAAAACGGCTTGAAAGGTGTTGTTACAAAAGCCTCAGTTAATTGAATCATTCTATCTGAACGGAAGTTCATTAACAAAACAACATCGTTGGCTTCTATCTTACTAGGATTTATGACTGCTGGGTCAAGAAATTCATCCGTTAAGCCTCTGGAGTAGTATGTTTGAATGGCTTCTTGGTATGTATTGAACTTATCTCCGTAGTTCTGTGTTAAAAGATGGTATGCTCTCTGTGTTCTATCCCATTTCATATTTCTATCCATTCCGTAGTATCTTCCCACCAATGTACTTATTTTCCCTAAACCTTTTTCCAAACAGTATTTATCTAAATCTGTAAGGTATGTTAATGCTACATTTGTTGGTGTATCTCTTCCATCTGTGAATGCGTGTATAAATATTTGGTTTTGAAAATTACTTTTAGCAAAATAGTCGATAGTTGCTTTAAAGTGGTCTATGTGGGAATGTACAGCACCATCGCTTAGTAAACCTACTAGATGAATATTACTATTAAATCTAGTAGCGTGAACAAATGCATCTCTTAGAGTATTGTTCTTGTAAAACAACCCTTTCTGTATGGCATCATTAATTCTAGGGAAGTTTTGGCTTACAACTCTTCCCGCTCCAATATTCAGATGTCCTACCTCGCTATTTCCTTTTACGTTTTTTGGTAATCCTACAGATTCGCCAGAAGCTATGAGATATGTATGAGGAGATATGTTCCAAAATGTAGATAGATGCTGTGGATCTGCCATTACTACAGCATTTCCTTTAGATTTAGGAGCTGCACCGAGTCCATCTAATATTATGAGCATTACTTTTTGTTTGGCATTCATAGGCAGTTATTTTCTTTTTCGATTCTATATTGTGGCATATTTTTGAAATTTATTCTATAATCACAACTGTTATTAAAAATTAGTGTAAAGGAGTATATTTATGGATACAAATATTAAAAAGAAAATAGAAGGAGATAGCTACAAGAAGAGACCTGATGTAAAGGTTGGGGATCATGTTAAATTGTATATGAGGATTATTGAGGGTAAGAAAGAAAGGGTTCAGCAGTTTAAAGGTGTAGTGATAGCTATAAAGGGAACTGGTCTTAACAAGAATCTTGTTGTGAGAAAGATTTCTTACGGGATTGGCGTAGAGAGGATTGTTCCTCTACACTCACCAATGTTAGACAAGATCGAGATTGTTAAGAGAGGTTCTGTTAGGAAATCCAAATTGTTTTATCTGAGAAAGAGAGTTGGTAGAAAAGCTTTGAAGATCGATAATGTTAAAGATGTCTATATGACAGATGAGGTAGAGGTTCCTGAAGAAGGTGAGCCAGAAGTACAAGAAGAGGTAGTTGAAGAAGTTGTTGAGGAAGAGAGTAAAGAAGAGGAAGTTAAAAAAGAAGAATAATACTCCTGCAGGGGTAGTTCAATGGTTAGAATGTCTGTTTTCCAAACAGAGGGTTGCGGGTTCGAGTCCCGTCCCCTGCTTTTCATTATAGCGAGTTTTAATCAATTGAAAAATTATTTCACCTAGTATATAGTATCTTTTTCATTTTCAATAATAAGTAATATAAATTATTGAGAACTTGACTAAGATAGATTTAACGATGTAAAATACACTATCTCTACTCAGAAAGGAGGTGAGTACTATGTTTGCAGTGAACTTTTTCACTATGATGGATTCTACTGGACCAGGAAGCACGTCGACAGTAGGAAATGAGTCTGGACAAACAGACTTCGATTAATGTCATTCGGCAAACTATAAAGATGAAGATACAGTACTTCTCTGTTGTTTATTGACTAGTCTGTATCTTCAGTTCTTTAACAATATTTAAGGAGAATATATGTCGAAAATTCTAGTAATAACCTCGTTACCTGATCCTCATGTCGAAGTTGTTGAGAAATTTCTTCCACATGGAGTATCTTTTGAGATTTTTGATCCAAAAGCACTAGCTTTATCTGGAAATATGACAATTTCTCAAGAGGGTCTCCTAAATAAGCTAGGAAGAGAGATACCTCTTTCAGTTTGGTATCGCAAACCTAAGTTTATTAAGATAAAAGATTTGCAAAGAATGAATATTGCAGAGAATTATTATGCTTCAATACTTTCTCTTCATGAAGAAGGGTATTCATTGGTATTTGCTACTTATCCAGATTGTTTTTGGGTTTCGAATCCTTATGCAATTAAGAAAGCATCTAATAAGCTTACGCAACTTATTGTTGCAAGAAAAATAGGATTTAATATTCCTAGAACAATATTTTCGTCAACACCTAAAGATATCGAAGATTTTCGCTTAGAGATTGGTGATGTTGTGATGAAGCCACTAGGACTTCCATACGCAAGAGTAAATGGTGTTGATTCTTGGTTATATGCAACTTTGATATTATCTGGACGGAAACTTGACTATGATGGTATAGGTATCACACCCATGATTTTTCAAGAAAGAATTAAAAAGAGATTTGATTTAAGAGTTACTGTGATTGGTGAACAGGTTTTTGGATGTAAGATAGTATCACAAAACTTAGATTGGAGATCTTCACAATCAAAATCCAGTACACTCTATACAGAATTTGTATTAGAAAACAATTTTGCAAAGAAATGTGTAGAAATGACCAAATATCTAGACCTTAATTTTGGTGCATTTGATTTTGTGTATTCTATGGAAGGAGAAATCTTTTTTTTGGAGATAAACCCAAATGGACAATGGGCTTTTGTTGAGGAAAAAACAGGACTACCTTTATCAAAAACTATGGCAGAATTACTTGTCAATTCCCCTTAGATATATTGGGAGGTAAGATATTTGATATAAAAATATATCAATAATAAGTTCTACCTCCCAATTAACATACAAATATGACTAAAAGAGAAGATATCATAAACGAAATTATTAAAATTGCAAAGAGAGAACAATCTCTTAGAATGAATTACTTGAAAACTGGTAGTTCTAAAGATTGGGAAAAAATTAAATATATTGATAAAAGAAATAGAGAAAAATTTAAGAAAATTTTCAAAGAAGTAGGATATATTTCTTCAAAATATGGAAAAGAAGCACAGTTGTCAGCCTTCCTAATAGTACAACATATGCCTAAGGAAGATGTTTCTTTTATGAAAAAGTATTTGTATTTAATGAAAGATGATTTGATAAATATAAATCCTCTAAGTTATGCGCAATTATTAGATAGAGTGAGAATATATGAAGGAAAGGAACAATTATATGGTACGCAATTTATCTCCGTTAAAGGAAAGAAAAATACTTATAGATTGAATCGTATATTTAATCAAGATAAAGTGGATTTAAGGAGAAATGAAATAGGGCTAGAACCGTTAAAAGAATATCTTAAAAAGATAGCTAAAGAAAGAAACATAACAATTGTATGATAACTTTTTACCTTTTTATTCTACTCTGATTTAATATGTATTCTGTCCCCTACTTTTCACTTAATTATTCGTTTTGTGAACTCTTTATCAGAGATACACATCCATGCACAACTATAACCATATCCTGTCTTATCTATATCAAAAGGTCTTTCTAAATATTTTGAGTCTTGCAAGAAAATAAGTATCACATAACGTTTCCTTTTGTAGTATTCAGAATAAGTTCTGTCATTTAACTGTATGAGATCTCCATATTTAGAAACAATATCTTGAAATTTACTCTCATCTAAATGTTCAATCTGTAAAACTTTCTTAACAGTAGATTGTGCAATTATGCTACCACCTGAATATTTGAAGTATATTGTATCTCCTACATTAACTCTGTCCCAAGGTGCAATTTTGTTCTTATACCATCTAGATTCTATACGTTTCTCACCAGAAACAATCTTCTCTATTAACCCTAATTTTCTACTCATTATTGCTATATGAATCATTATGCTTTTTTTCTAAACTTTACTTTCATAATTTGAAGAAATTTCTATTTCGGCAGGAATGTTTTCATCTAGTTCTGGAAAATCTACTTTTATACTAAAAAACTCTCCCTCTTTACTATATATTATTTTTTCTAACCAAGGTCTATCACTATTCCACATCTGTTTCCATGGCATATTTTCTTTAGTAAACCAAGTAAGGTTATTTAATTCTCCATCACTTTGTATTTCTCCCTCCCATTGATCTGCAAAGAATATATGTAATTCTACTTTCTCAATCACATCCTGCTTGTGAAAAGTAAATTCTCCTATTCCTTTTTTCGTAAAATTTGTTAAAACAATATTCAACTCTTCTTTTGCTTCTCTCATTAGTGATTCTTCAACAGTTTCATTTTCAAACTCTTTCTCATCTCCAACTTTACCTCCAAAACCATTCCACTTTTGTTGCTTGTGATGTATACCGAGCAAATACTCTTGTTCACCTAATTCGTTAAGTCTTGTTAAAAAACAAAGCGTTTTAACTTGTGGTTTATCGGAATGAGGGATATCGCTTATGAATACGTTTCTATTTGTCATGTTTTTGATTAATCATATAATTTGTTTTTCCCAGTTTTTCTATATAACTCATGCTGTGTTTTGTCATCAGCTCCTATGTAATATTTCTTTTCAATCTTCTTTAATTTTTCAGCAAAAGTTTTGTCCATATCTATACCTGTACGACCTGCCATTCTAAAAAGGTAAAAGAATACATCTACAAATTCGTATCCTATCATTTTCTTTTCTTTTTCAGAGTATTTTTTCTTGAAAGTACTTTCCCATTGATAATGTTCTGCAAGTTCTCCCAATTCTATCAAGATAGCAGCTAAGAGCTGATTAGGACTCTCGTTTTTCCAATTTCTTGCTTCAGAAAAATCGATAACATCGTGAATATAATCGTTTAAACATTTTTTCATATTGTTACTTAATGAAATTATAATGATGTTAATACATAATAGACCAAAAGGTATAAATTATCCACAATTTGTAATATAATGGTTGTTATGAAAAATGTCGATGTACCTATGTGGGATAAAGGAGATAGTACAGATAACTATGCAAAAGGAGGTGGAAGACAAGGTAGCACTCAGGGTACTTTGTTTGGTATGGGTGGTAAAAGGGAAAAAGAATTGAAAAAGATATATAGAGTGGTTTTAGGTAGAGAACCTTCTACTAGAGAACTCTCATATCATAGATTTAGTTCTACCTCTAATGAAGAAATAACGCTTAGTCTTTTGAGTAGTGAAGAGCATTCTAAATTGATTGAGAAAGGACAGAAGTATCCTGAGTTGGAGAAAATGTGTAAATTACTTGAAGGAAATATTTTGAAACTGAGAACAACGATAGATGATAAAGGTAAAGAGATGGATGAATTAAATAATTTGCTTAATGAAAAAAGTAATTTGATAGAAGAGTTGAGAAGTAGCAAAGATGTACCGTATGTTACTGACAAAAAACTGTTAGAATCTGAATATACTCCTGTAGCAAACGCATACTATAGTAATCTACGCAAGGAGACCAAGAAGAAGTACTCTTTTTGGGAAAAAGTATTGAATTTATTTTTTGGAAAGAATGAATAGTAAAATTTTTGCAGAAAGATTAAAAAAGGCTAGAGAAGAGATGGGATACTCTCAAAGGGGATTAGGTATGAGAGTTGGGCTCTCAGATAAATCTATTAGTGTATACGAGAATGGACATACATATCCTCCTGTTAGTAATCTTCTTAAAATAGCTAAGGTTCTCAATAAGAGTATTTCATATTTTTTAGAGGATTAGTACGGTGGAGTTAACCACTGCTTTGCTTTTGTAACGTATCTCTTCGATAGTTTTACAATAGCAAAACATATTGCAGCAAATATTGCTACGAACATAATATATTTCAATATAGACATCACAACATACTGTGTACTTGATGGTTGTAAGACTAATGACTTATCAAAAGTTAATGTGTCATTAATGGTGTTTGCATAATTTGTGTCGTGTTGCCAAGATATTACAGATGCTGTTATCTCGTATGTACCTGATTTTAAAGGTTTTATATTTGCTTTTACTTTGTATGTAATACCCTCTCTCATGGATATGAACTCTTTATGGCGAGGGGATGCTGAAAGTGTTGTAGGTGTATACCATAGAATTTGTGTTTTACTAGAATCTAAATGTGGTGTAATTTGTAGTTCGTAAGGCACGTAGCCAAATAGTGCAGATTGATTTTTTCGTATTAAGAGAAGATCAAAATATTTAGTTGTTACCTTGGTTTGATTTTCATCTATTTTTTCTACTTTCTTTTCTGTACTTGTTGGTTCAGTATTTGTAGTAGTATTCTCCAAAGTAGTAATTGGTTTCTCTGTAGATTCTCCATCAGCATATATTTGAGAGAGTGGAAGAAGTAGTACTGATGTTAATAATAGAAGTAGTTTAGTTGTTTTTATCACTGTTTTGAATGTTTGTTTCATCTTATAATTTTTACAATACTTAATTTATATGTGTTGTATGAACGTCTTGCTTCTTCTTCAGAGATATCATAATCATCATGTACAATCTTATTCCTAACCTTGTGTACCTCCCAGAGATCATTATACTCTTTCTTCTTAAATATAGTTTTTGCCTTCTTCAAGTTTTCTCCGCAACTTAGTGTGTTACTATAATAGTATTGTAATGCTTTTGTTAAAAGGTTGTCCAATTTTATGACAGCATCTCTTCTTACAGAATTTTCTGTACTTAATGCTTCCATTTGTAACTCTTCCAATCTTTTAAGTATTTTCTTAGTCTTAGCTTTACTTATATTCTTTTGATTAAGTCTAACAACCAAAAAAAGTATCGCTATAAGCAAGAGAATTGTAATTGTAAGTATTAGTGTTGTTTCCATATTTTAGGCTTAATTATTTTGTTGAATGATAAGTATACCAGAAGAATCAGTAATGAGAAAATTCCTATTGAAGTAATTTTACTTAAAATCTTTATTGATATAGGAGTTCTTAAAGATATACTTGTTTTAATGTCTTCTATTTTTAATATACCACTTGGGTTTTGATGATTTAGTGTTATATATATATCAGAATATTCCAACTCTTTTGAAGGGACATTTAATTGTATTGTACGACTTTGTTTGGGGAGTAAAATTTGTGATGAACTTGCTGTGACAGGGTCTATGTATTTTGATATGTTGCTAATATTTGATTTTGTAAGAGTTGTACCAGTAATAGCTATGTTACCTTTATTGGTTGAATAGATGTATCCAATAGCATATTTCTCCGCAATATCGTATTCATTAAATGATATTTGAGATTCTATCATTATGTTTTTTTCTATCGTACTATTGGTATCTGCAGTTAAAATAAAATCAGTAGGAGAGTAAAAAGTGATAGTAGGAGAGAGTGGAGAGCGTCCTCTGGTTACGATTGTTATATGATCATGAAAGTCAGTATTAAAAAGTGAGTGTCCCGTGTACTCTTCTAGAAAAGGATCTACTTGTATCCACATAGATTTCGCTGTATCAAAATACTCTACCCAGTAATGGTAAAAGCCATCAGATGAGTAACCAGAGATATTTGATACATATCCTATAACCAACCTACTTGGTATTTGAAATTTTCTGAGTAACGCAATGTAGAAATCTGCATAATCTTGAGCATTGGCATTATTTGGTGTTTTTATTATGGAATTAGCACCTAATCTAGGAGAATTTAGTATTCCCAACTTCAAATCTTTACTGTAATTAAGTCTGTTTATGACATATGTATAAAGATTTTTGTAGAATATTTCTTTTTGCTCGTTAGTCATTGTTTCGAAATCTGTATTTTCATTTAAAAATGTTAGTCCTTTATCTAGAAGATATGACATAACTCTTTTTCTTTCAGCAGTATCAGTTATATTCCAATATCCTGTTTCTTTTGTTAAAAATGGATTAAATTCATTCTGTAACTCGCTTTTCTGTTTCAATATATGACCTGTTATCTTACAATCCATAGTTTCGCCAGCTTGAACAATATATTTGAAAGTATAGTTTCCATCTTCATCTAAAATTGAAGAATTTGGCAGAGGTGATATTTCTTCCCAAAGTATGGTTTGATATTGATTGTCTGGTGGCATTACTAATTCGAAAGTCTGTGGTTCTGTATTGCCCTGATTTGAAAAAACTCTATTAACAGAAAATTTGTAGATGATGTTTTTTCCAAAAACAATGACAATATCAGAATTCTTTGGATTACTTATAGATAATTCATACAAATCATTATGTAAATGTATGTTACTTGTAGGATCAGATGTCCAAAGAGGTTCTCCTTTGTCATGATTGTACTTAATGATTACTGAATTGGTAACAGTGTCTAATATTTTGGAAGGTAATTTGTATGTATCGGATTCTTCGATAGGGATCACATATGTGAGTAGTATTTCAACAGGTGAGTCTTTAGAAACAACAGAGTTTTGTAAATCTATCAATACGTCAGTAACTGATCCCCTGTAATATTTTGTACAGTTAACATCACTATAATTTTTAACTAACTTGCAGCGAACATCTAAATCCTTTAATGGAATAGATGCAGTATAGAAAGATATTACTTTTGTACTATCACTATTAATTTGTAAAATTACTTCCACATTATCACTCTGATTTTCAACAGTATGCTTGAAATTGGTATATACTTTAAAATTTTCCTGTGCAGAAACTTTATATGGAAATAAAAGAAGAAAAAGAAAGCTAAATAGATACAGAGTTTTCTTTAAATAACCATTCAAATTTTTCATATTTTCTTAATATTTGCTTAGCAACAGGAGTCTTTGGTGTTATACCGTAAGTAGTTATTAACCTATCCATATCTGTTTTCTCTGGTTCATTAACTATCTTGTAGCTAGAGTTCCTAACTATCTCCTGTTTTGCGTTTTTTCTAATAACATAATAGGCCATACCGTTGCTCTCATCAAGGACTATTCTAGAAATAGCTCCATAGAAGCAATATTCTGCAAATATAAAAGGTGCATTTAATCTTGTATTGACAGCTACGAAATCATACTCAGCAGGTATAATAACCTTACTTCCTTTTTTAACAGAAATTTTAATAACTTGATTATCTTTTGGAGATCTGTATTTTTGTAAAAGAATAGTACCAGTTCCTGCAAACACCTCTATTATTTTAGAATATTTTTTACATCTTAATGCTTTAGTTTTTACATACTCAACTCCAGCAATATTTGCTTTGACGAGGTATATATTTACTCTTACATTTTTTTCTTTAAAAATGGAGTTGAAATCCACATATTTGTAAATATCATAAAAAATCTCAGGACAATCTAAGCTTTGATTAAGAAGCTGCTCTCTAATATCATCTATTGTAATGGAAACTTTTTCCCGATAAGTAAAGTCTTTAAAGAGAATCTCATCATTTTCATATGTGATTGGTAATCCTGATATACTTTTCAGATCTATCTTAGCCATATCCTATTATACCATACAAAGTATATATGTTTTGACTAATCTCTAGAATATGTCTTCAATACTTCAGAAAGAACAAATGATGCTACTATGTATATAACTAGCGCTGCTGGAAATACTAAAGGTAACTTTGCTCCATTAATTTCCAATGTAGAATTTACAAGACCGTAAAATGGTTGTACGAAAAGATTACTGTACCTATCAATTAAAGAAGCAAATTGATTAGTCATATCAGCTTTGATAACTACCAATATTATTTTAACAATTAGTACACCCTGCACAAGCATGGAGACAATGTACATTAACCTAGTAAGTAATTTAATCATTTTTAAAAATCTGACAAGTTATTTAAGTAATATGATAATTGATTCATATAATTATTTACACCATTTGCCCAAGCATGTTCGGGATTTAGCCCACATGGAGGACAGTATGTGGACTCCATATCGAATGGAGAAAGATTAGTGCCGTATCCCACAGCTATTCTTTCTGTAATATGAGATATGGCATGGTTCCATGATGAAAACATACTCCAACCTGCTTCATTTCCATTTATACCTCTCCACCCCCATGCATTATTCGAATTAGCAGGTATAATATTTCCAAAAGCTGATTCTACTCCTGAGATAGAAGCCAATAATCTCCAATCTAAACCGTATTTATCTGCCTCTTCTACGAAAGTTTTAGCGTATTTCGCCATAGGAGAGTGATAATCTTTTAGGAATTTGTTCATAGCTAGTATTCTTGAATCCATTGTGAAAAATTTGTTTCTTGAAATGAACTCTTCATTACTATTATCTGTAGCTAAATTGTAGCTACCAGTATATGCGTAAACATCATAAACAGGAGTTAAAACATTTATCTCTGTAAATGAATACTCTTTGTACAAATCAGAAATTTTCTCAGTTAAAAAACTCTCTACTTTTGGAGAGATTGACCAAGAATAAATACCTAAAAGCAGAATAAAGAGAAAGACTCTAGTAATACTAGAGCTAGAAAACCTCTCTCTTAATGAAATATATTTAACATCTTGTGATTCATCTGTCATAATATATTCAGTATATCAAATGTGGGGCTATATTTGCTATGTTTACTCATTTACATCTACATACAGAGTACTCTTTGTTAGATGCTACAACAAGACTACCTGAACTCATAGAGAAATTACAATCAAGTGGTATGACTTCTTGTGCCATTACAGACCATGGGAATATGTACGGTGTATTCAAATTTCAAGATGCAATGAAACAAGCTGGTCTTAAACCGATTATTGGTTGTGAGATATATATCGCTCCACGAAGTATGTATGACAAAGAATTTGGGATAGATAATAACTATTTTCATTTAGTACTTCTTGCTAAAAACTTTAAAGGATACAAAAACTTAATGAAAATAGTATCAATTGCACATATGGAAGGGTTCTACTACAGACCAAGAATAGACTTTGAAACCCTTTCTAAATATGCAGATGGTCTAATTGCTCTCTCTGCATGTTTAGCAGGACCAATTTCCACTCCGATACTTCAAAAAAATTACAAAGAAGCAAAAGAAAACGCTATTAAATACTCAGAACTATTCAAAGCCAATTTTTTTGTAGAGATACAGAGAAACGGTATGGAAGAACAAAATTTAGTTAATGAAAAGTTAATTGAAATAGCTAAAGAGCTTCATCTACCAATAGTAGCAACATGCGATTCTCACTATTTAAACAAAGAAGATGCTGAAATACAAGAAATTCTTTGGTGTATTAGTGATGGATATACTTTAGATGATCCAAAGAGAAGAAGAATGCCTACCAATGAATTCTATGTCAAAACTCCAGAGGAAATGAAAGAGCTGTTCTCAGATCTTCCAGAAGCTGTTGAGAATACACAGAAGATATCAGATATGGTAGAAGAGTATGATATTACATTCGAAAGAATAGAAGCACCATATCTTGATCTACCAAAAGGAAAAACTTCAAAAGGATATCTTAAAGAATTGGTTTACGAAGGTATTGAAAGAAAATATCCTACTTTTGACAAAGAGTTGAAAGAAAGAGTCGATTACGAGTTAGAAATTATCCATAACAAAGGATATGATGATTATTTCCTAATAGTTCGCGATTTCATCAAGTTTTGTAGAGATAACAATATAGTTGTAGGTATCAGAGGGTCTGGTTGTGGATCAGTAGTTGCTTACGCTATTGATATTACAGATATAGAGCCAGTAGGTTGGGAATTGTATTTTGAACGATTTCTTAATCCTGAAAGACCAAGTCCTCCTGATTTTGATATTGATATTGCAGATAAGAGAAGAGATGAAGTTATACAGTACACCATAGATAAATACGGTGAAGATAATGTTAAGCAGATAGGGACTTTTAGTAAACTGCAAACAAGACAAGCTATTCGTGATGTTGCAAGAGTAATAGGAGTAGATCTTCAAACAGCAAATACTCTTTCTAAGATGGTTGAGATTGTTTTCGGTAAATCAAAAAGCATTGATTACATGATAGAGAACAATCCAGAATTTGCAGAAATAATTAACTCTTCAGAAGAAACTAGACATTTAGCTGATATTGTAAGAAAAATATCAGGACTTTGTCGTGGTGTTTCTACACATGCTTGTGGAATTCTAATTACTCCTGAACCGGTTGTGGAGTACTGTCCAATACAAAGAGATGCTCATGGAGGTGGAATGGGTATGACACAATACGAAATGTTTGATATTGAACCGTTAGGTTTAATGAAATATGACTTTCTTGGCCTCGGAAATCTTCATATTATTGGTGCTACACTAAAGAAAATCAAAATAGATTTAGGAGAAGATATTGATCTTGAAAAAATAGATTATGAAGACAAGGAAACTTTCGATACTATAAAGAGTGGACATACGGTAGGTATTTTTCAAATGGAAAGTGAAGGTATGAAGAGAACAGTAAAAGCAATCAAGCCTGATAAACTTGAAGATATCTGTTATATTCTTGCTGCATATCGTCCCGGCCCTATGCAGTTTATTACTGAATACCAAGCTGTGAAAGAAGGAAAGCAGGAACCAGACTATATTTTCCCAGAGCTAGAACCTGTTCTTTCCATTACCAATGGTGTTATTACATATCAAGAACAGGTGATGAAAATTGCGCAGGTTGTAGCAGGTTATTCGTTAGGAAAAGCAGATGTTCTACGAAGAGCAATGGGTAAGAAAAAGGTTGAGGTCATGGAAGCAGAGAAACCTGCTTTTGTAAATGGTGCTGTTGCCCTAGGTTTCGATAAGGAAAAGGTTGAAGCACTCTGGGATAAACTACTTCTTTTTGCTAACTACGGCTTTAACAAAGCACACAGCGCCTCCTATGCTACGACAGCATACCGTACAGCATATCTAAAAACGCATTATCCACTTCAATATATGGCAGCTCTCTTAGAAGGAGATTTAGAAAAATTTGACAGGGTCATAATTGATTTAAAAGAGTGTGAGAGATTAGGCATAAATGTACTACCCCCAGATATTAATCTTAGTGGTTTCTATTTCCAAACAGAAAATGACAAAGAGATAAGGTTTGGTTTAGGTGCTATTAAGAATGTAGGTTTAGACATTGTAAAAAGCATAGTTAAAGAACGAGAAAAGGGTGGAGAATATTTGCATCTTGATGATTTTGTACATAGGACTTTTGATTTTGTAAATCGTAAAGCTATTGAATACCTCATAATGGCAGGTGCTATGGACTGTTTTGGAGATAGGTTTGAGGTGCTACAAACTCTACCAATTGTATACGATAAAGAGAAAAGTAGAAAAAAGGTTGAGAATATAGGGCAGTTTGATTTCTTCTCCTTAGGTGGTGGAAGTGTTGAAACTATAGAGAAAACGGAATTAGTTAATACAGAGAAAATGGAGAAGAATTTAATGTTACAATGGGAAAGAGACTTGTTAGGTATATACTTCTCTAGTCACCCACTAGACTCTCTGCAGGAATTTTTCGATAGTCGGAGTACTGTACCAATAGTTGATGCATTAGGAAATAAAAAGAATGGTGATATTGTTGTACTTGGAGTAATGGTTACAAAATTCAGAAAGATTACTACTCGTAAAGGTGAGATTATGGCATTTCTAACTATAGAAGATAAAAGTGGAAGTACGGATGGAATTGTATTTCCAAGAATATACCAAGAATTGAAAGATACACTTCAGGAAAATATTCCTATGCTAATTGTTGGGAGAATCAATGAAAGAGATGGAGAGAAAAGTATTCTAATTCAAAAAGCCAAGTATGTAGATGAGAGAAAACATTCTTCTAAGTTTGATGGAGTAACTTTTAAGATTTCTCCAACTCACACCAAAGAAGAGGTTACTAATCTAAAACAATTCATACAAAACTCAAATGGAGATACGGCAGTAAAGATAGTAGTTGATGATGGTGTAAGTATAAACAAAGTTGTTTTGAACAAGACTATACTTGTGGATGAGGAATGTGAGAAATGGCAGAGAATCTTTGCAGCTTAAACTTTTTTCCTTAATCAGACTATATTAAATACTTTTTGTATATCATTAATGTATAATTAGCTATGGATTTAAGCAAACTAAACAATCTACCTACATGTACAGGAGTTTACAAATTTCTAGATGAAAATAAGAAAATACTCTACATAGGTAAAGCAAACAATCTAAAAGCTAGAGTTTCATCCTACTTTAATAATGATCTACTAGATCGCCCATTTGTTAAACAAATGATTCCATTTATTTATGATATTGAAGTAGTAAAAACAAACAACGAAATAGAATCGTTAGTTTTAGAATCTGCATTAATTAAAAAACATAAACCTAAATATAATAGTGATCTTAAAGATGATAAATCGTATGTTTGGATATACATACCTGTTAAAGATGACTTTCCTACAGTAAAAATAGTAAGAAAAATATCCAGAGAAGATTTAAAAAGAGGAGAGATATTTGGACCGTATCCTAAAGGTTCTACAGTAAAAAGAATTTTCACTTATCTAAGAAAGCTTTACCCATTCTGTACATGCAAGAAAGAAAGTAGTAAAGAATGCCTTTACTATCATCTAGGACTCTGTCCAGCCCCTTATCAAGGACATATATCAAAAGAGGACTACAGAAAAAATATTAATGAAATAATTAAGTTTCTTAAAGGAAGAAAAAGAGGACATCTTAAACAATTAGAAAAAGAGATGAATAGATGTTCTTTAAATAAAGAGTATGAAAAGGCCGCTGTAATTAGAGATAAGTTAACAGATCTGAGATATCTTGGTGAAAAAATAGAATTTGAATATGGAGATAATGAAGAAACATATATCGAGAGAAGAAAGAAGACCTTAATGAGTAATTTTCATGATTTAAGAATAGAGCTAGGATTGAAAAGTTTATTCAGAATAGAGTGTTACGATATATCAAATACACAAGGTACACTACCGTATGCCTCTATGAGTGTTGCAGAGAATGGAGAACTGAAGAATAGTGAATACAGAATATTCAAAATACAAAACTTAAATACCCCAAATGATCCTGAAATGCTAAAAGAGGCAATTACTAGACGACTTACACATAGAGAAAAGTACTCTAATGATCCTGAAATAATTTTGATAGATGGAGGTAAATCCCAACTTTCCGTATTATCAGATATTATTCCAAAAGATATACTTCTTTTAGGAATTTCCAAAGGCAAGAGAATGAAAAGGAAAGGTAAGAGACTCCTAGATGAGTTTTGGATTGCAGATAGGGATAGTAACGAGATATTGCCAATTAAGATAAAAAACAAAAATATTTTAATAGCTCTTCGAGATGAGGCTCATAGATTTGCAATACTACATCATCGAAAAGCTAGAATCCGAGAAGGAAAACGTTCTGTTTTAGAAAATATTAGTGGAGTAGGGAGGAAACAAAGAATAAAATTACTGAAACATTTTAAAAATATTGAAAAGATTAAAAAAGCTACTTTTAAAGAAATAAACTCAGTAGTTAAGAATAAGACAACATCTGCAAATATCGTAAAATACTTTAATACTACAAAGAACCTTGAGGAGTAAGATTCTCTACTACATATTTATAAAATTCTGTTTCTCCACTATTACTATCAATCACATAGACTATATTTTTAGTGGAGTTAATCAGAACTAAACATGTATGTGTTTCTACATTACAAGAAATAGTTCCTTTTAAAGCAGAAGAGTAAGGTGTAGATGAAAGATATGTTTTAGATATTATGCATTTTTCTTCAGTTTCTATTTCCTGCATATACTGTCTGAGATATGTATCTAGCGCACCACCATTATACTTCCCTATTGGTACAATATTAATACTTTCAGTACTTCCTAATTTCTTAAACTCTACAGACCTGTTACTCTCAAAATTACTGGAACGATACGATATTAGGTACTCTTTTGGTATCTTTATTAACCAAGGGAAATCAGGCAACAAGTCTTGCGTATCCTCTTCTTTTAGTAAAAGATCTCTTGAAATCTTTTCTTCAACCCTGTTTTTCAAACCGTTTTGTGCTTCTTCTATCGATATACTTTCATACCAAATATCCTTATGCTTTGAATATATTCTTAATCCCTGAGTATCATTCTGCCAGTACATACCATCTTTCATCTCCTCTGAACCAATAGGAACCGTCTGTATGTATGTCCAACCTATTTTAGGCAGTTCTTCTTTGTAGAATGCATAAACATCATCTATGCTCTCACCGTTCTGTATTTTGTATGCAGAATTACCCGAACTAATAAAAGTCGATACATAAGGGTCACCCATATTGTTTTCAAACATAAATGTAGAACTAGGATAGCTAGGAATATTTTGTAATCCAACAACATTCTCTTTTTTGTATTCAACATTATCTTCTCTTAACTTAGAAACTACTTTTACGAGTACAAATACTAAACCTGCGATAAAGATAGGAATTAGTAAAAACAGTAAAAACTTGGTAATCTTGGGTAAAATTGTTGTATTATTTTTTCTCTTTTTACTTTTTATACGGCTCTTGTTTCTTTCTGGAAGAAAGAAGATTCTCTTGTTTTTCTTTCTAGTAATTTTAGCGGGTTTGTTTTTCTTAGGCATATACAAATTAAGTGGGGGAGAAACTTTTTCTTTCTTTTTTCTAAATATTGCCATAGATAAATAATAGCATATTGGAGTATGAATAATTTGTGTAGTATAATTCTTTGATTTGATGCGGGATCGTCTAATGGTAGGACACCGGCCTTTGAAGCCGAGAATCATGGTTCGAATCCATGTCCCGCAATTTATTAATATTCAATATCATTAAAGCTGGTTAAAGTTGTAGAAATTTTATTCATGGCTTGTTTAAGTACAGGTCTATCATCTCCTACATATCCTATTTCATCTAAAATGGTTTCCAACTCTTCTGAAGAAACAGATATTCTGTTATTTTCTTGAATATTCTGAGTAGCAATCAGTAACTTTTGTGAAAGTAAGTTATTAGGATCTTTGTTAATATCGTAGTACTTAATTAGTTCTAGCAACTCTTCTTTTGATAGTATTAATATCCCTCTTTTCATATATATACATACAATTAATAATGTTATTTAAGCAAATCAGACTTAATCTCCTTTATTTCATCTCTAAGAAGTGCTGCTTTTTCAAAGTCTAAGTTATCAGCAGCAATCAACATTTTTTGCTCTAGTTCTTTAATTAACAATCTTTTCTGCTTCATATCCATCTTCTCAATATCTAAATCAGCTCTTTGATTTTCCTCTTCAGTCTGAACTAACCTTCCTCTAATCTCCTTTTCTATACTTTTTGGAGTAATGTTATGCTCTTTATTGTACTCCTCCTGATACTTTCTTCTTCGTTTTGTTTCTTCAATAGCGTATTTCATACTTTCTGTCATACTGTCTGCATACATTATGACTCGACCATCAACATGTCTTGCTGCTCTCCCTATTGTTTGAATCAAACTAGTTTTTGATCTAAGAAAACCTTCTTTATCAGCATCTAAAATAATTACCAATGACACCTCTGGAAGGTCAATACCTTCTCGTAAAAGGTTAATACCAACCACAACATCATATTCTCCAAGTCGTAGATCTCTCAATATATCAACTCTCTCAATTGTATCAATATCAGAGTGAATATACTGTACTTTAATATCAATATCTTTTAGATATGCTGTTAAATCCTCTGCCATTTTCTTTGTAAGAGTAGTAAGTATGACTCTTTGTCCTTTCTCAACATTTTTTGTTATTTCGTTAATGACATCATCTATCTGACCCTCTGTTTTTCGAATATCGATAATTGGGTCAAGTAATCCAGTTGGTCTAGTTAGTAACTCTACAACTTTGTTGTTACTATCCTCAATCTCCCATTGTGCTGGAGTTGCAGAAAAATATACAGTAGTACCTTGTTTCTTTCTAAACTCTTCAAAATTAAGTGGTCTGTTATCTCGTGCTGTAGGCAATCTAAAACCATACTCTATTAAGTTATCTTTTCTAGCTCTATCACCGTTATACATTCCCGCTACCTGTGGAATGGTGATGTGTGATTCATCTATGAACATCATGTAGTCATCAGGGAGGTAATCTAAAAGAGTGTAAGGAGGTTGACCCGGCTTTCGTCCATCGAAATATATGCTGTAGTTCTCCATGCTTTTACAATATCCCACTTCTGTTAACATCTCTAAATCGTAGTTTGTCTTCTGCTCCAATCTCTGTGCTTCTAATTCCTTGCCTATGTTTCTTAGAAAGGCAACTCTATTCTCTAAATCCTTTTCTATTTGCTTAACAGCATTATCTATTATTTCTTTTGAATATACTAAAGAAGTTGCCGGGAAGATGAGAATTTCTTTCTCCTCGCTAATTTTTTGTTTACTAATGGGATCTACTTTGGAAATTCTTTCTACAGTATTACTTAACAGTTCTATACGAATAGAAACATCTTCATACGGAGGAAATATTTCTACAATATCTCCAGATATTCTAAATACACCGTTTGTAAAGTCATACGTATCTCTATCATATCTCATTGTAACCAATTGCATAGCAATATCTGAAATATTTATGGTTTGACCTACATAGAAAGAAAGAGATTTGTTCTCATAGTTGTCAGGTGCACCAATGTTATATATGCAAGAGACTGACGCAACTATGATAGTATCTCTTCTAGTTATAGCAGAATTCATAGCACCGAAACGAAGGTTCTCTATCTGTTTGTTTACTTCTGATTCTTTTTCTATGTAAAGATCTTTTGTAGGAATATATGCTTCTGGCTGATAGTAATCATAGTAAGATACAAAGTATTTTACAGAATTTTCAGGAAAAAACTCTTTAAACTCTTCATACAGTTGTGCTGCTAAAGTTTTGTTATGTGAAAGAACCAGAGTAGGTCTATTACATTTCTCTATGACAGAAGCCATTACAAATGTTTTACCAGAGCCTGTAACTCCTAATACTGTTTGTTTCTCACTATCTTTCATATTCTCCAATATCTCTTTAGTCACCCTTTCTTGGTCAGAAGAAAGTGCATATGGAGAATGTAATTTGAATTCATTCATGTATACTATTTTAGCAAATATCTGTATATGTTAGAATATAGACCATGACTAAAAACACTTTAAATAAACTCTCACAGGAAGTAATAAATCAAATAGCTGCAGGAGAGGTCATAGAGAGACCGGCATCAGTAGTTAAGGAGTTGGTAGACAACAGTATTGATGCTGAAGC
This sequence comes from Candidatus Dojkabacteria bacterium, assembly GCA_050943415.1. Lineage (GTDB taxonomy): Bacteria > Patescibacteriota > Dojkabacteria > SC72 > SC72 > UBA5232. The sequence continues at coordinate 70,814 of JBMNPD010000001.1, read as the reverse complement.
TACAAAGATTGTTGTAAAGGTTAAGAATGGAGGTATTGATTTGATAGAAGTATCAGATAATGGTTTTGGTATTCCCAAAGAGAACCTGTCTTCTGTTTTTGATGCTCATACTACTTCTAAAATATCAAGTATCGATGATTTAAATACTTTAATGAGCATGGGTTTTAGAGGTGAGGCTTTGTCAACCATAACTTCTGTATCGCAGGTAAGATTAGATTCCAAATTTGTAGATGAAGATATTGCTAATACAGTATCTTTTAATGAAAAAGGTGTTTCTGAAGTTTCCCCTGTTGCAAAAGAAGTTGGTACAACTGTAAGAGTTGAGAATATCTTTTACAATATTCCTGCTAGAAAGAAGTATCTCAAGAGTGCATCTACGGAATTTAGAAAGATATATGAAATGCTAAAGAAGTATTACTTAATATATCCTAATATTCACTTTGTTTTAGAAAAAGATGGAAAGGTAGTAGATGATATACATGCTGTAAAAGGTAGTAAAAGTGGTGAAATTAAAAGGGAAAGGTTAAAAGATGTACTTGGAGATGAAATTGTACAGAATATGTTTGAAGTTTTTTCTGATGGTTCTGGAATGAAGATCTCGGGATATATTTCTCACCCATCAACACATGGAAGTAAGAATAAGCAACAGTATGTTTTTTTGAATAACAGACCTATTGTAGACAAAGGTATAGTTCGAGCGATCATGGAAGGATATTCCAGGTACTTACCATCTGGAGAGAAGGTAGATTTTGTAATTAACATACATATTAAGCCAGAATTAGTTGATGTAAATGTTCATCCTAGAAAAGAAGAAGTAAGATTTGAGAATCCATATAGAATGTACCTAGCTGTAGAAGAGGCTGTAAAATACTCTTTACAGAAGAATCTCTCATACACTCCTTCTAGTAATAGTATACAAACAGAAGCAGAAGTTAAAAACACCTCTAGTACAGACTTCTCTTCTTTAAGAGACAGGTTTAATCAGAAACATCAAAGTATAGATAAAGGAGGTTCAAATGACAGTTACAAACCCAAAGATTTGTATATTAATTCTAGAAGTGGCTCAGTCAGAGATACTCTTCTTTTCTCAAGTGAATTACTAAAAGATCAAAAGCAAGAAGTAGTTAATGAAGAAGTTATTAATATAGATGATGTAGTTAATGTTGCACAAATATTTACCAAATATATAGTTGTAGAATTTAGTAACGCAATCTGTTGGATTGTAGATCAACATGCAGCAGCAGAAAGAATTAACTATGAGAAATTAATGAGAAGAGAATCTACAGAAAGCAATCTTCAAAATCTTCTCGTACCTTCAACAATTAAACTCAGCAAAGAAGAAAGGCTCTTTTTAGAAGAAAATAAAAAATTCTTTGATAATCTAGGATTCATATATGATGTTGAAGAAAAAAACATAGTTTTAAAAACTGTACCTGCAGAGTATGCAGAATCTGATTTTAAACAAATATTCCTCGATATATTTGAACTAGATGATAATCTAGAGAGACTAAATAAATCTTTTAAAGAAAGAAAAAACGATATATTAGCAACAATCTCCTGTCATACTAGTGTTAGAACTGGTCAAAAGTTAAGTAGAGAAGAAATGTTACAATTGCTTAAAGATTTAATTAATTGCGAGAATCCATACAGCTGTCCTCATGGCAGACCAGTAGTTTGGAAACTATCCTTGAGTGAAATAGATTCTCGTTTTGAAAGAACATATTAATGTCAGTATTTATTGGCTCTACGCCTAACTGTAAAAATGAAGACTTGATAGTAGCTAAAGAAATTCTAGCAAATAAATCATTTGCCAAAGGCTCTATTTCTACTCTAACGAGACATTGTAGAAAGATGTTTCCACAGAGAGATGTTTTTCTGTTTAATAGAGGACGAGATTCCCTCTACTTCTTTCTAAAACAACTTAAACTTAGTAGTACTGATGAGGTCATTACCCAACCGTTTTCATGCATCTCTGTTGTAGCACCAATATATTGGACAAACAGTAACCTTGTTTATGTAGATATTGATAGAGACACTTTTAATATGGATTTAACAGATCTAAAGAAAAAAATTACAGCAAATACAAGAGTTATCATAGCACAACATACTTTTGGAAATATAGTAGATATGAAGAAAATTCGAGAGATTGTAGATAGAATTAACAATAGCAGAGAAGCTAGTAGAAAGATATATATTGTTGAAGATTGTGCTCACCTCTTTTTCAATGATTATGAAAAATATCATATTACAGAGTATAGTGACGCTTGTTTTTTTAGCTTTGCACAAGATAAAGCTATTAGCTGTACACAAGGCTCACTTCTACTACTTAAGAAACTTACGGTTTTAAACAAAGCAAGAAAAGAATATAATTCTATGAAAGAACAAAAAACTTCTTCTGCTTTATATAATGCACGATATATACTTCTTTGGGATAGAATTAAGAGGAAGTATTATGACAGAATTGTTCCTTTTATTAGTAGAATAACTGTTGGAAAGATATTGATAGTTGTTTACAGATTCTTAGGATTGATAAAAAGGCAAGCATCTTCAAGTTATCTGAAGTTTAACAAGATAATGAAGATGAGTGATGTTCAAGCTAAACTACTACTTACTCAACTTGATTCGTTAGAAGCCCTAAATTCACATAGAGAAAAAATAGTCGAGGTATATAACAAGAATTTGAAGAAAGAATTCCTTTTTTCTAGTAAAGGTAATAAAGCCTTATTAAGATATCCCATTATTGTAAAAAACCCAAATGAATTGAAGAAAATATTAGCGAACATGCAAATTATTGTTGGTAGATGGTATACATCTCCCATATTTCCCATAGAGAAGAAGTATTACAAAGAATTAGGTTTTGTATATGACAAATATCCTAATACAAGATTTTGTTGTAGATATATTTTAAATTTACCAACAAATATAGAGGTTGATGAGAAAACTGCTGTAATTATTGCTAATACTATAAATAAATATGGACAACCTATTTAAATTTTAATCTAACTAGAATGAAGCTATCTTTTAAAGATATAGATGATGACAAAAAATGGGATGAACTAGTCTTACAACTGAAAGAGTACTCTTTTCTAAATAGTAGTGCCAGATACAGATTTAATGAATCAGTAAATGATAAATCGTTTAGATACGCTATTTTTGATTCTGATAAATTCATAGGTGTTATCATAGGGAGTATCGGTCAATCTAAACTATTTGGTCATTTTCTAGATTGTAAACATTCACCTCTTTTAAGTTCGTATTCAGAAAAGTATATGGATGAGGTTACAGACTTTGTTAAGAAGTTAGCTACAGATAATGACTGCTTCATGACAAGGTTTGCACCACTAACAGAAGAAGATACTTCTTTACTAAATTTTTACCAAAAAAGAGGTTTTGTAAAAGCTCCGATTCACAATGTAGATGCTTTAATTTCACAAAAGATGGATTTAACAAAAAGTATGGATGAGTTGAGAAAAGATATGAGACGTAGCCGAAGAAAAAATCTTAACAAGCTTTTAAAAGATACTTCTATTGAAATTAAAATTTTTACTAACAGAGAAGCATTTGATGTGTTCAAAGACTTTCATTTAGAAACTGTAAAGTTGAAGGGATATATAGATAAGCCTGTAGATCTGCTTATGAAAGAGTTAGATATTCAAGTAGAGCACAATATGTGCTATATGGTTGTAGCTTACTCTGAAGGTATACCAATCTCAATATGGCAATGTACTGTTTTTGGTAAGAATATGCATTTGTACCAAGCTTGTTCTAGTACAGAGTATAGAGAAAAGAATATGGTTATGACAGCTATATTGTATTGGAAAACAATAGAATTAGGTAAAAATTTAGGCTGTACAGTTTTTGATATGTTTGGAGGAGTAGTTCCTAGAGGATATGAGGGCAGGAATCACCCATGGGAAGGAGTAGGGGACTTTAAGAAGAGTTTAGGAGGTGAGAAAATGACATATATGCATAGCAGAGATTTACCTGTTTCTAAATTGAAATACTGGACCTACTATATATATTCATATATCAGAACTAGATTAAAGGGGTATACAGTAAATTGGTAGTATCTACTACCAACTACCACCACCTCCGCCACCGCCTCCACCACCACTGCTACCTCCGCTAAAACCACTACCCCAAGAACCACCATCAGAACTACTATACGCGTTAACACTACTCCCAATATTACTATTTAGATTAGAAATAGAATTAGTTAACATATATGTGTTAAAGGTATCGAAATCTCCTTGATACCAATCTGGTTGCTGATATATATCTTCAAACTCTTTAATCCATTTCTTTTCTAATCCAAAAATAATTGCATACGGTAACAACTTCTCAAATACACCTGAATATTTCTTTGGATCGTCATGGAACTCAATTCTTCTTTTTTCCGCAGTATTTATATATTTCTTAAGACCCTGTAATTCATAGTAAATCTTGTTACCTTCCTTTGTTCTAACATCAATAAATAGTCCAGAAATACTGATTGCAAAAGCTGAAAGGAAGAAACCTAAAACCCAACCAAGTGTAGCAAACTGTATAGCTGGTCCAAAGAATGCTCCTGACACAAACATTAAACAGAATCCTCCTATAAATAGACCATTTTTTAAATTTACTTTCTTTTTGTCAATATATCCTGTTTCTGTTTGTTCTTTGTCTAATGCTCTAGTTATTGAAGCAACAGTTTTGTAAAAAGATGATTTAAGATCTTTGATATTAACATTATCGTTGTCATTAAAAATTCCATCTAATAATGACTTTTGTACGGAAGATAATTTTTCATCACTCTTAGCTATCCTATGCAAAATATATTTTTTCTTTCCTTCTTGCTCAATTCGAATATATCCAGACACAGCCAATTGAATTATTTCAGCAGATATTCCTTTGGAAATGTTCTGCTTACGTAAAATACTTGTTGCTAAAAGAGGATATATTTTCTTTGGAGCATCATAATGTGGAATTACTGTTAACTTTTTATTTTTGTTATTCTTCTTTACTAGAAAATACAAACCAACAATTACAGGTATTGGTAGAAATATTCCTATGTTTGCTAAAATAAATTCTCTTTTTTGACGAGGTCTAGTATCTAACAAAGTACCCTTTGGCATAGCTAGAGCAACAGTTAAACCTTCTCCTACCTGTAAATCCTCTGCCTCAACAACAATCTTATGATTATCTCCTGATGACAAATCTGTTATTATACAATTAGTTTCTGTAGAACCTTTTACACCAGTATAACAAACACTTTTAGTGACATTACCTGGCAGTGTAATAGTGGCAACTGCTTTGTCAAAAGGAACAGTCCAGTAGTTACCAGTAATATTTTGATATATTTCATCATGATCATCAAAATAGTTTGTTAGATTATCAATAGTATATGATATCTCAAACACATAATTACCAGAAATCATCTCATCTTCTCGCCCAATCTTAAGTTTGGAGTAACCATTCTCTAGTTTCTGTTGATAATCAGTTCTTATTCGACTTGAATCTGCAGATGGATAATACTTAACTTCTTTTATTTTAACAATAGTAGGTCTTCTAAAACCACCAAGAACCTTGTAAGAAGTAGGAATATCCCTATATATACCATGCCTTTCTAAAGGAAAGTAGTAATGAATCTTTTCATTAACAATAATTTTTGTATCCTGCTTTAATTCTATGTCTGATTCAAACAGAGTAACTCTTTCTTTTTCGAGACCAAGAGCAGAAACAGGTGTATACGAAACGAAAAGACAAAGCAATACTAATAATAAAGAGAATAATTTTTTCATATTTTCATATGTATATTAGAATTTAATCTCTACATTCTTCTTCTCTTCTTCTGTTGCTTCAAAGAATTCTACTTTTTTAAAGTTAAGCATACCCGCAATGATATTGTTTGGGAAAACTACAATCATAGCATTGAAATCTCTTGCAGTACCGTTGTAGTATCGTCTTGATTTTTGAATATCACCTTCTAATGTTTCTAATGTTTTCTGTAATTGAACAAAATTCTCATTAGACTTTAATTCTGGATAATTTTCAGCAATAGCAAAAATTTTAGCAATCCCCTTATCTAACTTTTGATCTATTTCCATCTTCTCCTCAAGTGAAGTAGATGACATAGCTTTTGTTCTCAGGTTTGTAACTTCTGCAAATGTTTCTCTCTCATGTTTTGCATAACCTTTAACAATTTCTACAAGATTAGGAATCATGTCATACCTCTGTTTTAAGAAAGTTTCAATATCGGAAGCTGCTTCCTCAACTGTAACTTTCTGTCTTGCCAATTTGTTGTACAAGCCAATAAATGTGGCAAGTAAAAGAACGACAATACCTAGTAAAATATATAACCAAGTCATATTGATATTATATGGATTAATTTAAATATCACTACATCATATTATACATTAATTTTGATGATGGACAATATTTCTATTTAGAAATTTTTAGAAAGTTTTTTGTTACAAACAAAACAGCTAAATATGTAGTAATTGGTACAGCAAGTATCAACCCTATACTTCCAACTAATGTTCTTACAATTTCTGTAGCTATCATCTCTATATTTACAATATCTCCAAAAGGTCTAGGATTATTCAGAAAAATTAGCAACAAAGGTAGAGAAGCTCCAGCGTAGACTAAAACTAAAGTATTAATCATAGAAGCAATGTGATCTCTTCCTATCTCCAAAGATCTATTAAACAACTCTTTCATTCCAATTTCTTTCTTTAGATCCTTCAGTTGGAAAACAATAGCTGTTTGAGATACAGTAATATCATCCATAACTCCAAGAGTTCCAATTATTATTCCTGCTAGTAAAATCCCCTGTAAGTTGTATTTTGAACCTGTCATACTTTGAAGAATCATGGCATCTTCTGTCTCTCCACCAGTTAAATGCGCATACTTTACAAATATGTATGAAAGAATACCTGTGAGCACGAGAGATATTAATGTCCCTAGAATAGCGATAGTAGTTTTTCTTTCAAAAGAGTGAGAAAGATAGAAAGTTGTAGGTATTATAAGTAAACAACCAACAATAGCAACAAATACAGGATTATCACCATTTTGAATTTTGGGAAGAATGAATTTCAAAATAACAAAGAAAGAGAAAATCATAGATATAATTGCGAAGAAGCTCTTTTTTCTACCAACTATAATTGCCAAGATAACGAAAAGTATTGTAAGAAGCAGTAAGGGAGTAGTACGAACATAGCCTAGGATATAGTAAATAGTGCTACCTTCAACATCTATATCTTCTGTTATTTCTAAAGTATCACCAACCCTGTACTGTATTACTTGTGTTGATGGAAATGAACCATTCTCCACTTCAATAACATCTTTAGTATCTAAGAGTTGAATCTTGAGTCTTTGGTACTTCTGAGTCTGTTCTTCAAACTGTAGATCTTTCTCTTCAAGTATTTCAACAACTCTTCCTTTTAAGTATTTTGTTTCAGAAGAATATTCGGTCGCAGAAATAAAGGAAGTAAATGTAAGAAGAAGTAATGTTGAAATTATGATTTTTGAAAAAAGGTTTTTCATAGTAGGGCATTGTGAATAGGAGCAACCGTACTATGTACGAACAACTCCTTCTTTATATTGATAAAATTATCTCATATTTTAGAGAATTTGAGTATAAGTAGTAGAAGCTCTTATTTGAGCTTCTAATTTTAGATTTAAATTTCTAAGGCTACCGTAAGGATTTACAAAAGAGAAAAGGAGCGAGTGTTTATTACAATTCATGGCTTAAATTATGGTGTTTAATGAGTTTCTTTTTATCACCGTTTCAGATATTTTAGATAGCTTTATTAACCTATTAAGATCTATCAGGAACAAATAAAATCGATAATGAATTGATTAACTTTTTTAAGCATTTCTGGTTGATATTGGTATTTATGTTCCATTCCATCTACTTTCACCCACTGCTTAGGCTCATTAGCTTTATCAAATAACTTTCTTGTTACATTATTTGGAACTTTATCATCTTTTTCACCTACAATAAACAAAATTGGACAATTTATCTCAGAAATAGTCTCAAGTGCATTATATTTTCTTGCATCCTCAATGAATGAAAAAGGGATTCTTAAATTACCAAATTTAGAAGATATCACATCTCTATAACCTAGTTCTTTCCAATTCTTGTACTTCCCCTGCAAATCGTCCTTACTACCTGCTTGATAAGGTGTAACTATTAATCCAAGTTTATAAGGTTTGAATAGCTTTGCTAAATGGCAAGCTATTACACCACCCATCGAAAACCCAAGAAGAATCGTTTCTTTCATATTAAATTCTTTTAAGATCATTTCAATATGTGTAATCGTAGATGTGAAATTATAGTCTTTCAAGTTGTGTGGGAAATTAGGCCATGCAATTTTAATAACTTTATGTCCTTTGCCCAACAAGTCGGTTTCAAGGTCAATAAATGTTTTTTCCTCTGGATAGCCTGTAAAACCAGGTATTATTACAATATTCATAATTATGTCACTTCTAAAGTTGGCACCTATTTTTTCTCAGCTAAATCGGGGAGACAGGACTTGAACCTGCGGCCTCTGCGTCCCAAACGCAGCGTTCTAGCCATCTGAACTACTCCCCGTACAGGCACAATTCTAACACATTCTATACAAGATAAGCAAAGGTAATTAAATGTATGACATTATTTTTAAAACCCATGAAGAAACAAACGGAAGTTTGAATACTTTACCTTTTAAGACCCTGTTTACACCTATCATTAACATAACTATTCCAATTAATATTAGTGGCTGTATTTTAGAAAGAAGAAAAACAGTTACAAAGGAAAATATTATGGAATGGTATTTAACAAAAAGATCTTTTTTCTCAAACACTAAGAAATATACAGACAAAATAGGTATACAAGCTAATAGAGAGTTTCTAGAATTCTCAGGATTGTACTTAATATCTTCCATTTTATATATTCTTCTTGCCTTTATTTCTTTTACCATATGAAGAGTATATAGAGAAAAAGAAAACTCATCAATAGGCTTGTTCTAGATATATGTATACTATGAGTAGTTGCATTCTTTTTTGACAAGGGTATACTAGGTATATCTAACATATGAATATCAAAGCTATGGATTGTATACTCACCAAAAAACAAAAGAATGTATTACGAGTTATTAAACGATACTATCTTGAGAATGAACATGCTCCATCTTTGTCTGAATTACAGCAAGAACTCGGGATTTCTACTAAGAGAGGTGTTGTTGTTCATCTGCTTGCTTTAGAGAAGAAAGGGTATATATTCAGAACAGGTAAACCTAGAGGTATACATATGGTTGAAAAAGACGAAGAAATAGTATACGACTATCTTGTTGGTATTCCTATTTTAGGATATGCGAATGCAGGTACTCCTCTAGTTAGTGCAGAAGAGGAGAATATTGGTGTATTGAAGGTTGATCAAAATATTGTTGGTAAGAAAGAAAATCTCTTTTCCTTAATAGTAAAAGGGGATTCTATGGATTTAGCAGAGATAGATGGCAACAGACTGGACAACGGTTCGTATATTATTGTTCAAAAAGATTGTGAAATAGAAGATGGTGATATTGTTGTAGCTATTATAGAAAATGGTGCTACAGTAAAAAGAATAAAACAGAATAAGGATATGATAATTCTGTATCCAGAATCATCTAACCCTCTAAATCAACCAATATATATAGACAGAAATACTGATAGTATCATCAATGGAAAAGTTATCAAAGTTTTAGAGAATCCAACTACCTAATCTGAACCTCTTTTACATACTTTTTAGCTATTTTTTTAAACTCTTTTAATTCTTTTTCTGAAAAGCTGTTCTTTCCAGATAAAGACTCATCTATGCTCTTTCCTGCTCTAAAATTTTGAATAAAATACCTCTTTGCATCCGATATCATCTTACATATCTCCTCAACAGCTTCTTTATCATGTATTCCTTTTACATATGTAGTTCTAAATTCATAATCTACACCTGAATTCATCACAATATCTATAGATTTTTTTATTAATTTAACAACATCCTTTTTTCCTGTTTCTATTACATACTGAGCATAAGGATACTTAACATCCATAGCTACATAATCGATATAGCCAGATTTAATATATTCGTCTAAAAGGTCGGGTAGTAGACCATTACTATCAAGTTTAACAAGAAAACCCAATTTCTTAATTTTCTTTATGAAATTAAGAAGACCTTTCTGAATTAGTGGTTCTCCACCTGTAATAACAACACCGTCAAGTTTACCTTGTCTTTTCCTTAAAAAATTTAAAACTTGTTTTTGTGTTATAACCTTACTCCTATCAAACTTTTCTACCACTAACTCAGGATTATGACAGTAAGGACATCTCAAGTTACAACCGTAAAGAAACACTACAGTTGATACTTTACCAGGATAATCCAACAAAGATGCTTTTTCAAAATGGTAAATAGGTAACATTCCTATTTAATTTTAAACATTTTTCTGTCACCCCATTCAGCCTGTTTACCAACATTCCACTGACCAATAGGTCTAATATATCCTACTACTCTAGAGTAAACCTCACATCTTTGCCTTTTAATTTTTTTCATGGCAGTAATTAAAATAATTTAAATAATATTACTCTTCATCAAAAGGCATACCTTCTTTGTAGCCTCTTTCAGAATCACAAACAGGACAGTACTTATGCTCTCCAGATATATACCCATGCTTTGGACACACACTAAATGTAGGAGTTATTGAAAAGTATGGTAATTTGTAGTTAGTAGCGATTTTTCTAATTAAGTTCTTGGTAGCCTCTACAGAAGAAATTCTTTCACCAAGATATATATGAAGCACAGTTCCGCCAGTATACTTACATTGAAATTCATCCTGTAAATCAAGGGTTTCAAAAATATCATCTGTTAACCCCACAGGAAGTTGACTACTATTAGTATAGTAGGGGACATCTGTCTTCGTTCTTCCAACATCAGCTGCAGTTATAATGTCTTCTCCAGACTTCTTCTTATCAGCCTTGGCAAACTTGTATGTAGCACCTTCTCCCGGAGTTGCCTCTAAATTAAAAAGTTGATTAGTTTCATTTTGATACTTTAACAACCTTTCCCTCATATGATCTAAAATTTCCAAACCAAATTTGCGACCTTCTTTTGATGTAATATCTTTACTCTTGTCACCAAAAAAGTTTATTAGACACTCATTCATACCTAATATTCCTATCGTATTAAAGTGATTTTTGTAATACTCTCCAAACCTTTTCTTAATATCAGCAAGATAGAATCTAGAATATGGATACAAACCAGCATCCATATATTTCTCTATGAACTTTCTCTTAATAATTAGACTTTTCTTTGCCAAATCCATCTTCTTGTTCAAAATTTTGTAGAATTCCCTCTTATTCTTGGCCTCTATACCTATTCTAGGTAAGTTAATAGTTACAACACCAACACTTCCAGTCAACGGATTTGCACCAAAAAGACCTCCACCTCTTTTTCTTAGTACTCGATTATCTAACCTTAATCTACAACACATACTTCTAGCATCATCAGGACTCATATCTGAGTTAATGAAGTTAGAAAAATACGGCACACCATACTTAGCTGTCATTTTCCATACAGGGATATACTCTTTCTTGTCCCAATCAAAGTCCTTAGTTAAATTGTATGTAGGAATAGGGTAGGAAAATAAACGACCATTTGCATCACCCTCCATCATAACCTCACAGAAAGCTTTGTTAATCATATCCATTTCTTTCTGAAAATCTTTGTATTTTTCTTTCTGAAGAACCCCTCCTATGATTACATTCTGTTCAGCTAGCTGTCCTGACGGTATTAAATCCATAGTTATATTTGTAAATGGTGTTTGACAACCAACCCTAGTAGGCACATTCATATTGAAGAGAAACTCTTGCATTTTCTGTTTAACCTCTTTGTAAGAAAGTTTATCGTATCTTATGAACGGTGCAAGATATGTATCGAAATTAGAGAATGCTTGAGCACCTGCAGCCTCATGTTGTAAAGTATAGAAGAAGTTAACACATTGACCCAAAGCAGCACCAAAATGCCTAGGAGGTTTAGAAGAAATCTTTCCCTTTACTCCTGCAAAACCTTTTAAAAGTAAATCTTCTAAACTCCAACCACAACAATATGATGCTAACATACCTAGATCATGAATATGGAAATCCTTACTAATATTAGCATCAGAAATCTCTTTTGGATATATACTATGTAACCAGTAATTAGCTTGTATGGTAGAGGAAATATAGTTATTTAAACCCTGCCACGAATAAGCCATATTACTATTCTCATTAACCTGCCAATCCAGCTTATCTATATAATCCCTAACTAGAGTATCTGCATCAATCAAAGACTTAATGTTCTTAACCTGATTTCGAAGATCAACAAACAGGCTAAACGCCATAGAAGTTTTACCATGACCCATATCTAGAAGTGTCTGTTTAACAATATCAGCTATCTGTTCAGTCTTGATATATTTCTTACCTGAATATTTTCCTATCAATCGAGCAATCACTTCATCAGTAACCTCTTTTGCTCTTTTACGCTCAGTACCTCCAACTCCTTCTGCAGCTTTAAAAATCCCTGACTCTATTCTTTCCCTATCAAATTTAACTAATCTACCATCCCTTTTTTTTACTTTAAATTGTGGAGTCTTCTTTTTCTTTTGGGCAGACATTTTACGAATAATTATAAATTATATTTTTTCTAAACTTTTAATTTCTTCTGTAATATCATCTAATCCTTGAAAATTTTTGTACACAGAAGCAAATCTAATATACGCTAACTGATCCCTTTTCTTTAACCAATCTAATATCAAAAGGCCAATCTGATTAGATGTAATAGGTTCTTCACTATTTAATACTAATCTTTCAATACTTTCAGTAAATTCCTCTATATCATCATCACTAATCTTATCTAGATTAGCAGCCTTTCTGATACTTTTAGATACCTTCTGTGAGTCAAATTTTTCCAAAGAGCCATCTTTCTTAACAATACTTACATCTATACTTTCTACCCGTTCATATGTTGTAAATCTTTTACTACATCTCAAGCACTGTCTTCGTCTTCTAGTAGTTCCATCATCTCGATTGTCTCTCTTATCTACTACTTTTGTATTTTCACATTCACAAAACGGACATTTCATATCATTACACAATATATTGTAGTTAGTAGTCCAGCCTACAACAACAGATAGTGGTGGTCAACAGCTTATAGTCGGAATAAAAACAGTTATATTTGAAACAAAAAGAAAAAGTAACAAATAATTAATTACTACAAGTCATGTTATTTGAATTAATTATTTACTAGGTATCTAATTATCTTCCATATTTGACTTATATAACTTTTACAATGTAAGATTCATAATTAAGTTATAAATATTTCACATATGATTTTATCTCCAGAAGAGTTTGCTAAATTAAGAGAAACAGAGTTAAAAGATAAAAAAATAGTAGCTACATGTGGTTTTTTTGATCCAATACATCCTGGACATATATCATGCATAAGAGAATCAAAAAAGTTTGGTGATACTTTAGTTGTAATACTTAATGGTGATCAGCAATGTATTACTAAAAAAGGCAAACCGTTCATTCCTGCAAAAGACAGAGCATATATCATAGATAATCTAAAAGATGTTGATTATGTTGTAATCTATGATCATCCTACCAAATATGATAGCTGTGAGGCATTAGAAATAGTGAGACCCGATGTATTTACAAAAGGAGGAGATAGAGACAGTGCTAACAAAGTACCAGAAGCTGAAGTAGTAGAAAGCTACGGAGGTAAAGTAGAGTACAACGTAGGTGATCCAAAGATCTGGTCTAGTTCCAACTACCTAGCAGAATGGGTAGAGTTTAGTAAAACTAAAGAGTAATTGTACTATTTTTCTTTCAAATATGTATATACAGAGTTAGCAGCTACTGCACCCTCTGATGTAGCGCATACAATCTGATGGAAGTAATTAGAGTTAGTAGTACAATCTCCTGCAGCCCAAACACCCTCTAAACTTGTCTCCTGCGCATTATCAACCTTAATATACATCTTCTCATCTGTCTCAAGACCTAATTTCTCTGCCATTAGATTATTTGGTGCTGCGCCTATTTCTACAAAAATACCATTTAGATTCAAATACTCAGAACCTTCATATTCTTTAGAAAGCTTAACTCTCTCAAGTTTATTTTCACCATCTAATTCTGTAATCAAAGTTGTTAACAAAACCTTTATATTCTCTTTCTGCTTAACCTGATCTATCCAAGCAGGTTCACCTCTTAACTCTGTACCTCTGTAGATTATATAAACCTCTTTAGCTATCCCAGAGAGCATCACAGCAGCCATAGTAGCAGCACTACTTCCCCCTATGACTCCAACCGTCTTTCCTTTGTAAAACATTCCATCACATGTGGTACAGTAGGAGAGACCTTTACCTAAAAATTCATCTTCTCTTGGTATCATTAATTTGTTTCTGTCTGTACCGGTAGCTACTATGATGGTTTTAGAAAGTATTTCTTCTTTTGTTTTAGTTTTAATTTTAAATACATCCTTATCCTTAGTTACATCTAGAAGAGTATCACTTAGTATCTCAGAACCACTCTCTTTTGCATGTTCTAAAAACTTCATAGATAGTTCCATACCTGATATTTCGGTGTATCCAGGATAATTACAGATTTTGTGTGCCTCTGTCATAGTACCTCCAGATATTCCACCAATAATTATGTTACTTAGTTTGTATCTACTTGCATATATTCCTGCTGTATATCCTGCAGGACCACTCCCTATTATGGCTACATCATATATTTTTGTATCAGACATGTGTTTATGAAAATATTTTAACTCGTCTATTGTAACATACAACTCTAGTACGGAATATATTAAAAAATATTAGCTAGGATAAATTAAACAACAGTATCCCAATTATATTGATCTGTAAGAACAAGAGGAGCATTTTTTTTAACAATAACCATGTATTCAAACATAACACTGTTACCACCATTTACTGTCCTTGCTGTCCATCCATCATCATCTATAATAATATCATCTTCATCATCTACAACCTGACACTCAACACATATGACCATACCATCTTCTAGTAGAGTACCTTTTCCTCGCTTACCAAAAGCAGGAATATTTGGTTCTTCATGTAAAGAATGACCTATACCATGTCCTACAAATACACTTAAAACATTAAAACCATTTCTTGTAGCCTCCATCTCCATCTCGTAGCCTAAATCACCCGTTTTATTTCCAACGACAGCCTTAGATACAGCATTCTCTACAGCAGCTCTACCAGCATTCAAAAGCTTCCTATTTCTATCATTAGGTTCACCAATACTCCAAGTCCAACAGTGATCTGTATACATCTTTTTGTAAACAATACCAAAATCAATAGAAACAAGATCACCCTTTTTAAAAGGAACTTTCGTTGGAATACCATGTACAGGAACATCATTAGCAGAGATAGTGGTATTAAAATGATAATCCTCAACTCTTTTAAATGCAGGATGAACACCGTATTCTCTACAAAGCTCTCCTGCATACTCATCAATCTGAAGAGGTGTTACTCCTGCCTTAACCATTTTCCCAAGTTTAGAAAGTATCTCCGTAGAAATTTTACCAGCCTCTATTAAAATTTCTTCTTCTTTGAAATTCTTTACAATCATAACCAATTATATACCTAACAGATACTACTTACCAATAATATACAACTCACTTACAGCTCTTGTTACTCCTGTATACAACCATCTTCTCCAAATATCATCACTCATTTGAGCAAATCTTTCTTCAAAAAGTACAACCTTTTCACTTTGACTACCCTGAGCTTTGTGAACTGTAAAAGCATAACCAAAATCAAAAAGATTAATATCCTCACCATTAGATTTTAAGATAGTAGTAGGATTATTAAACTGTTTGATATCCATATTCAAAAAATATATATTGTCTTCGTCATCAAATTCTATTTCTGTATCATAGTATTCTAAATTTTTGTTTTTCTCCTTAGAAATAGCTAGTAAAGTTCCAGTCATACCGTTAAATATCTCCTCAACATGGTTATTTTTAAGACATATCACTCTGTCACCAGCCTGTGGATTAGGAGAATCAAACTCTAATAGTTCTCTAATCCATCTATTTAGCTTAATTCTAGTATTGTTGTAACCAACTAATACCATCAGATCCTTATCGTATGCTGAGAATGTATCTGTAAGAAATTCATGTAAATCCTCGTTATCTGTTTTAATCTTTTTTACAGTTTTACTAAACTCAATAGCTGGAATATTACCGTACTTTCTAGCAATCTCGGATACCATAATAATTGGATTATCTTTCTCTTGTCTGTATATCTCTTCTAGCCTTAACATAGGTCTTTCCATTAGGTTAAAATTACCCTCTACTGGAGGTAACTGCCCATGATCTCCTACGGCTATTATTGGTTTACCAAAAGAGAGTAGGTCATTCCATATCTTCTCTGGTACCATAGATGCCTCATCTACCACTATTACATCATATTGAAAATCTTCTTCAGGAATCTTTATCCAAGCAATTATATTTCCTTCATCATCTAAAACAGATTTATATATTAGTCTATGTATAGTACCAATATAGTCAGAACGTTTTAATGATTTTGTTTCTAGTAGTTTTCTTCTTAATATTACAGATGCTTTTCCTGTATATGTACAGTAGGCTATCTTTAGACCCTTATCTTCCTTGTGTAGTAATGTGTTTAGATATCCAAGTAGGGTAGTTTTTCCTGTTCCTGCATATCCACCAAGAGTAATATATTGAAGCTTTGGCTTTTTGTACCAAGACATTATATCGTCCAGAACAGATGTCTGATTTTTAGACAGTTCTATCTTCATATTGATGTAAATGTTTGTTAATTAGAAAGCATTTCTCTTTCAATACTCATAAGTCTGTTATATTTAGCAACTCTTTCACTTCTACTCATAGAACCTGTCTTGATGTATCCTGTACCTCCACCTACTACAAAATCAGCTATGAAAGTATCTTCTGTTTCTCCAGATCTGTGAGATATGATGCTAGTCATATTCGCACTATTTGCCAAATCAATAGCGTTCTTAGTTTCAGTAACACTTCCAATCTGGTTTAGCTTGATGAGAATCGAATTAGATGCGTTCAACTCTATACCTTGCTTCAATTTAACAACATTTGTAACATAAAGATCATCACCAACGTTCATAACTTTTTCTCCAAATCGCTTTTCAAACATTTGGAATCCGTCCCAGTCATCTTCCCCAAATGCATCTTCTATAGATATGATTGGATATTTTTCTATCCATGTACCGTACATATCACATAGTTCTTCTGTTGTTAGTATTCTGTTCTCTGTAACAAGGTTGTATTTACCATCTTCATAGAAGCTACTTGCTGCACAATCTATAGCTAGTGACATATCTTTACCAGGTTGTAGGTTAGATTTAGTAATTGCCTGTATCATTAACTCTAATGGTTTTTCATTGCTTTCTAGCGATGGTGCATATCCTCCCTCATCTCCAACGGTTGTTGGTAATCCCATTTCTTTTAGAATTTTACCTAAATTATGGAAACATTCACTAGACCATTGTACTGCTTGTTGAACAGATGTTGCTCCTGTTGGAACAAGCATATATTCTTGCAAGTCTGATGCGTTTGTAGCATGTTTACCACCGTTTAATACATTTACCATTAGTTTTGGTAGTTTAGGTTTATTGTTAAAGATTTTGGCTATATATTTGTAGAGAGGTAGATTTTCTGCTTCTGCTAAAGCTCTAGTATATGCCATAGATACAGAGAGTATTGCATTTGCTCCTAGATTTTCTTTGTTTGATGAACCATCTAGTTCAATCATTGCCTTGTCAACTTCTTCTATACTTGCTAAGTCTTTATTAACAAACAGGGGGGCTATTTTTTCGTTTACATTTTGAACAGCTTTTAGTACTCCTTTACCTAAATATCTATTATCATCACCATCTCTTAATTCTATAGCTTCGTATTTTCCTGTAGATGCCCCACTTGGTACAGAAGCTGATACCATGGTTCTGTTTTCTAATTGTATATTACATTTTATTGTAGGGTTACCTCTAGAATCTAGTATTTCTTCTGCATATATGTTGGTTATTTTCATACTGTTTTGTTTTAAATTATTAATGTTTAAATATATCATATATTTAGAATTAGCGGTTATATAAAAATATGGTAATAAGAACCTATAGAGTTGCATGAAAAAAAGAAATTTGATAAAATACATGTGCTGTTAGTTATAAGCGTCTATGACGCATTTTTGTTCATTCAAAATCATCATTCTCTAAAGAGGAGGGGAATAATGAAAAACCGAAAATTGTTGTTTATTGTTGTTGTACTGATGTTGTTAACATCAGTATCTGCCGTTATGGCAGGTAACCAGACATGTGATCCAGCCACATGGCCATGGAAGATTCCTGAGTTTGCTGAGTGGGCAAACCAATGTGTTCTAAATGGAGGTAATTTATCATGTCATATGCATGGCGCTTATCCTAGGATAGAATGTATATATCCTACAGGAGAAGTGAAGCCATATGAATTGCCTCGAGTGCCTGAAGACTTACTCACAATTGTGAGTGGGCCTTTTTCAGGGCCTCCATATAGAGAAGTGATCGATGTACCGGAAGGTAAGTATCGTATTTTTACGACTTACAGTAATCGAGTACCGTTATACTTCTCACAAAAAATCCGTGGATGGTCTGCAGATCTCCAAAACAGCAGAGTCATCTATGGAGTTTCGAAACAATGTTTCGGAGAGGCTCTTGCCGAGAAACCGATGATGTACAATGTACATCAGGCCAAATTACAAGAGGACAACCAATTCTGGTTGAAACTCAGTAATGAACAGGCCATTCTCACATCTTGTGAGAAATCGGGAACGATTACTCCACAGGAATTGCTGGACATTCGGATTTCACCGAAATCCGTAGAATACCGCAGCAGCGGGCAGGGAGACCCCTGGATGTTCAAAGGTACCGATAAGCTTGATTTCAAGCTTGTCGAGTAAAATATAACTAACAGATAGAGAAAGTCTAGGTAAGATTAGTGATATGTATAATACATATCCTAAATAATATGTTTCCAACATATACTTACCTAGACTCTTCTCAAAATCATCAACATTTAAAACACATCGTATTTGTTATTGTACATACCATCTAATTACTGTATCATCTATTATATATGGATGAAAAATTTTTGTTTTTTGATACAGAAACGACAGATGTACAATCAAAGGACCTAATACAATTAGCACTAACTAATGGTAATGATATTACACTTAACAAATATTTTAAACCATTACAAAAAATATCCTTCTCTGCTATGGCAGTACACCATATAACACCTGAATTTTTAAGTGACACAGAACTGTTTGAAAAAGCCGTTGTAGAAGAACAGGGCAAGGACAAAGAATTTAAAGGTAATTCATTAAAGGAATATCTTAAATTTTTAGCTGAGAAATACATATGGGTAGCACACAATGCAGAATTTGATCTAGAAGTATTAGCTAAAAAAGGTATTACAATACCTAAATATATCTGTACATACAAACTAGCTAGAAATATGATAGAAGATGAAGCTACAGGAGGAGATATAGAGAGTTATTCATTACAATACTTGAGATACTATCTAGGTTTGTACAAAAAAGAGAATCAAGAACATACAATTGCTCATGATGCAATGAGTGATGTATGTTTCCTCAAAGATCTATTTAAATATATTCAAGAGAATAGCAAATTCACAGTAGAACAAATGCTAATGATTAGTAAAGAACCAGCATATATTAGAAACATATCATTTGGAAAGTATGCTGGTAAGACACTAGAGGATATTGCAAAACTTGACAGAGAGTATTTAGAATGGTTAAAGGAGACTGTGTCAGATAAACCTGATCTAGTATGGAATATTGAAAGAGTTTTAAGTATTGACAACATTAGCGGAGGATTGTTTGGTAGAGATTGGATATAGCTAAGTTAATTAACTGCTCATGTGAAGAGGAAGAAAGTAATACTAGCAATTTTAATAATATTGTTAATTCTTTCATTATTAGGTATTTTTCTTTGGTATTTTAATATATATGAGAAGAATTCTTTTTTAAAGAAAGAATATCCATTTTTGACATCATTTGAGAAAGAAGATATTTCAGTATCGAATTCAAAATACAAGGCAGAAGCTTTAATTTATAAAATAAGAATTAGCGAAGACAGTATACTCTTCGATGCAAATATACTTGAACCAAATACAAATACATATCTCAGAGATGTTACATTCCCCGTATCTTCACCAGAAGCATACTCCTATCTTCAACAACATTACCTAAACAAGGATATATATTCAGTAGTGATTTCTGTGGATGTAATAAATAAAAAATTTTTTTCTAAACCAGAGATTAAATGGAGTATAGAAAATGTGTCTTTTTCTCACAATGAAATAGAACAGATAAATAAAGATATTGAAACAAATTTAAAGCAAGCAACAAACAGTACAAACGATCAGAAACCTTTTTATATATACTCCAGTTATTTTTATTTAGAAAACAATGAGATACGTGGAATTATTTCAAATACAACATCTGATATTCTATTTCGTCCTCTTCTATGGTCGTACAATAAAACCGTAAACAAAGAAGATGTTTTTAAATATTTAATGAATTTTTATGACTATAAAAAGAATGCTTTGGAAAAAAATGGCAAGGATAGTAATATTGAAAACGTAACTCCATATTCATGTACTATTGTTGAAAGAATAATCAGAAATTTAAATATAACAGGAGAGAATAGAAGCGAATTATTGGCCAAGTATTGTAACATAAATGATCTAGAAGAGGTTATTAAAAAACGAACAACACCCAAGTTTGATCCAGAAAACTATAATGTTACTTCTTTAATCAACTCTATTATATACCAAAGAGTTATATCAGCTCAGGAAGAAAAATTTCCTTTAGCATTTGATTGGTATATTTCCTTTTCTTCAGATGTAGATTCTGCTGAGAGATTGTATAATCAAAAAATATCTTTTGATAATGGTGATGTCTTAGGTAGAATTTCTTCTTCAATAATTAATAATAATACATTCACATTAAGAAATATGTGTAAAATTGCTGAATATATAGATAATAAAGAGATAAAAAATAGCGTACTTAATCTTTTCAAAACAGATACTGAAGAAAGTTTAAAACTTATAGATACAGATATGTTTTCATCTTTATACTGTTTAAACAATATAGAAGATAAAGAGTATGTTACAACTATTTTGTTTAAGATATATAAACAGAAATTTGAAAGCAGAAATGGTTTAACTGGTCTATGGAACAAAGATAGATATTTAGTTGAGGGTAATAGTATATTCTTAATGTTGCTAAACAATTA
Organism: Candidatus Dojkabacteria bacterium; assembly: GCA_050943415.1. Classification (GTDB taxonomy): domain Bacteria; phylum Patescibacteriota; class Dojkabacteria; order SC72; family SC72; genus UBA5232. Next base: position 49,472 of record JBMNPD010000001.1, on the reverse strand, counting down.
CTATGAGGAAATCTAAAAATATATACATACAACAACTATTAGCTATAGGGATATTATTTTTAGGTTGCGTTACAATAACAGAGTCAGCATGTTACGAAAGACAGTGTGTTGACTGGAACTGGTGTTGTGATTTCTCTTGGGGTAATTTCTGTTTAGGAGATAGTTGTTGTGAACGGTATGAGGATGTAGAAGTCCCATGCCCTTGTGACGACTCTTGTAATGGTAGTTGTACACCTCCACAATGTCCATCTGGATATACAGAAACTAATCCAAATAATCTCTGTACTAACGATACTAAAAATCAAGGCTGTTCATATCATAACGATTGTGGAAACACATGTGGTGGACCTACAAGAAGATGTTACAGAGTAGAAACAAATACACCACCTACAATCATACCAACAACTATTACCATAAAAATAGACAATTCTATATACCAACTCTCTTCTGACAAAAACAATCCCACTAGAATACCATCACCCGTATCCAACTCAAGTCCAATGAGTATAACAATACTCCCGCAAATATCTCCAAACCCAGCAATCAGTAGAGGAGTAGGATATATATTAAGAGGAAACAACTACGGAATAAATAACGAATGGATAGCATGGAGCGATTGTACTAATCCAAGACCTGAAGATTACTGTAAAGAATCTACATCAAATACAATAGACATAGCTCCAACATCTATGACCAAACTAGAAACTTACAAACCTGGAGCAATGGGAGATATAGGAGCATTCTACTATACACTTAACCGATGTGACGATAACAAACTATACTCCACTGTAAAAACAGGTTATTACAAAGTAAATACCCCTCCAACAACATCAACAATAACATTTCCTCTTACTAACTCCACAACCAATAAAGGATGTAAAACTACAACACACACAGGACAAGAAGCGAATAACCCTTTGAAAGTAAAATATGAATCTTTTGATCCTGATGGTAATTCCGATATAGAAGCATTTGTACTTTGGATTAGCAAAACAAACACATCACCTAACTTTAGTAGAATAGTCACTACAAATAATAATATAGATGTAAATGAAATAGGAATTATGATTAAGAAAAACAACAACTCATGGACAAACACCCCTCTCATCTATACTATGAACACAGATAAAAATTGGATTGCTACTAACAATGGAATAGTCGATGCAGGATCAGGAACAATTATCTCCATACACAACGTAACTGTAAACGAAGGAACTCAACTAGTTGCTCAATACGACATAGCTTTTACTGATAAAGTTAATGGAATGTTTAGTTTGCGCGCAGCAACATTAGATAAGTATATGTTCTTTCAAGATGGACAAATAGACCAACGAAATGCTCAAAAATACTCTGATTGGGGAGTAGACCTAGTACAACCAGAACTAAAACCACTAAACCAAGACCTTATCACTTCTAAAGAATTCGACCTTTCATGGGAAGCATCAGATACAACCTCCAACATCTTTGCATATATCATAAATGCATACAGAACAGACCTAGGAAGAGATGGAACAAGTGACTACATATCAATGGAGAATATGCCAAATAACATTACACTTAGCAGTACAGCGCAAAATGTTCCTGCAGAAAACCTCATAGGTCTCTTTACAGACACCAACACTTGGCAATTTACCAATCTAAACCAAAATCCATACTTAGCAACAAGATTGGTAAATATTAACAACAATGAACTAGGAACAATATCTCTTTACGGAACAGCTTATGATTCAGCATGTAATTACGCTGTTACAACCTCTCAAGTAAGATTAGATCCTTGGTATGCGACAAAAGGCTCTATACTCTACTCACACGATTATCCTGGCATTGAAGCACAACAAATTGATCCAATCCCATATCTACGAACCATGAATGAAGAAATACTTGATAAAGGAACAGAAATTCTCTCCTCAGCAAATCAATTTATTCCAAAATTAACAAGACCTGACAGTACAGCTGTAAGAGCAGTATCAATAACTGATTCTAACCTTAGAAAAGAATTTTGGTTTGAATATCTAAAAAGAAAATTCCAAGTACAACAAGAAAAAACAGCTTTTAAAAAGATTACCACAATAAATGAATGCTTAAACGATGAACTTTGCTATATTTACTCATCAGAAAATATAAATATCCCATCAGATACTCAATGTAGAGGAAAAATATTAGTCATGTCTGAAAAAGACATAGACATACATCCAAATATAGAAAGAGGAGATAGTCAAACATCAGGATGTATATTCTTTGCAGCAAACAATGTAAATATTAAAGAAGGAACATATTATAGTTCTCCAAATATTGTCAAATATGACTACATAGATGCTTTCATAGTCGCAAACAATCAAATAATTATTGAATTTGCAGATGCATTACTACAAACAAGAGATGGATTAGAAATAAATGGAGGTTTAGTAGCTTTTGGTAACAATCTAAACGGACAACCAGCGATTAATATGTTGAGAGATTTACGGCTTTTTAACAATACAAATCCAGTTACTGTATTAAATTACGACTACAAATTCTCTAAAATTGCAACAACATTCTTCGGCAAAGAGGCTTTACTCTATAAAAAAGAGGTAGGATTTAAACCACTTTAAATTTTTGATATATTATTAAATATGAACAAGAAAAACATGTACAAAGCTCAAGCATTAGCAATGGCAATGGTAGTACTTGTAGTCTCATCAATCATAGGACTATCAATCTTTTCTAGAAGTCATAGAGATAAAAAATCAACAATTGATGAAAGAGCATCAGCAGAAGCATTAGAGATATCTGATCTAATTTTAGACAAGCTCTCTACATATTCCTTAGAAACAGTTATGTCTGCAATGAACACAATTGGTAAACCGATAACCTTTCCACAAGGAGTTATTCTAAAAGAAAATAAAGAAGATAAAGAAATTACAGCATTACTAACAATACTAGGAGATAGTACTGGACTTTCAAATATAAACTTTTGTTTACCTGCAGATGGAAACGAATATAATGTAACTTTAAGAGAGGCAGATCAAACTTCACCATACGAAGTTATGCCTGGTCAAATTTGGAGCTTACCACTGAATGAAGCTACATTCACAGACTGTACATTGAATATTCAATTAAGTAAAGGGGAATCTAGAGCAGGTTTTTCTGTAACTAAAGTATACGGAAAAAACTACAATGCAAATGGAGAAGCAGGAGAGTACAAGCCGTACAGTGATGAAGATGTTACCAACTATTGTTTTTCTGATAACGGCACAGAATGTAACAATGCAGAAAACTTTTTAGATACCTGGACAAAATATAATACAGCTACAGACACAGTAACCATTAATCTACAAGAGATGAAAGACGGTTATAAATTGGATACAGTAACAATTAAAGCAGTAGCTGGTAACATTGGTGTATACTATAACATGACAGTTTCAAACGGTAATAGCTGCATGGATTCATTTAGAATGATAGAATTAAGAACCTCTGCTTACTGTAATAGTGTTTTCAGAGGAAAAGAAATGTTAATACCTGAAAGAAAGTGGCATAGTGCTATTTTCGACTATGTACTTTTTAACGGAGAAGGATCAATGTAACATATGCTTAACAATAGACTTTCAATAAAATTTGCAGGAGCGTCAGGACAAGGTATTAATACTACTGGACAGATTCTTACACAAGCATTAAACAATTCTGGTTACCATATATTTGGATACAGAGAATATCCATCATTAATAAAAGGAGGCGTAGCCTCATACCAAATTGATTGTTCTGATAAAAAAATTAACTCCTCATCCAAATATTGTGATATTCTCTCAACAATATCTGATTCTTCATTACACGAATATATACATACTGTAAGAGAAAACGGACTAATAATTCATGATGGATTAGAAGCAGATTTAACAACAGATGAAGAAATATTCCTCAAGAAGAGAAATATCACCCTGATAACTCTCGATTGTCAGAAAATAGCTGTAGAAGCAGGAGGAGTACAAATAATGGCCAACGCAGTACTGCTAGGCTTCCTTTGGAGAATTCTTAACAAAGAAAAAGACATTATAGTCGATGAAATATTAAAGTTTTTTGAAAACAAAAAAATAGATAAAGTAGCAGAAAAAAAATGTATACTAGCAGGATACAATTACCCTACATACCGAGATTCATACAGTAAAAACATACAACTACCTAAACCAAACTTCTTAAATATTAAACAATTAGTAATGACAGGTAATGATGCTATATCACTTGGAGCATTAAGTTCAGGAGCAAGAGCATTTTACGGCTATCCAATGACTCCAGCAACATCAATATTTAAATTCTTAGGAGAAACAGCTGATCAAACAGGTGTCCTAATAAAACAAGCAGAAAATGAAATAACTGCAGCACAAATGGTTCTTGGAAGTATGTACATGGGAACAAGAGCATTTACAGCAACCTCAGGAGGAGGTTTTGACCTAATGATAGAGACAATATCCTGTGCAGGAATGTCAGAGACACCATTCGTAGTAGTACTAGCACAAAGAATAGGTGCAGGAACAGGAGTACCTACATGGACAGGAGCAGGAGATCTTAATAGTGCTGTGAAAGGAGGGCACGGTGACTTTCCAAAATGTGTAATATCTGTAAGTGATTTAGAATCATGCTACACATTAATACAAGAAGCATTTAATATAGCCGATCAATATCAAATACCTGTAATACTCCTAACAGAGAAACAAATCTCTGAAGGTCTTTTCTCTGTAGATCAATTACCTAAACCACTTAAAATAGAAAGAGGCTTTGAAAAAGGAAAAGAAAGATATTTACTAACAGAAAATGGAATATCTCCAAGATGGTTACCATCTAAATCAAACAAACCTTACCTTGCAACATCAGACGAACACTTAGAAGATGGAGGAAGTACAGACAATGCTGAAGCTATTATGAAAATGAGTAAAAAGAGAATGAGAAAACTAGAAACATTAGAAAAGAATCTTCCTGAACCTAAATATTACGGTAAAAAAGATACAAAAACAGTATTTGTAGGCTTTGGTAGTATTAAAAATACAATACTAGACATCATACCAAGCTATCCTGAGTACGGCTATCTCCATTACGACTACATATACCCACTAAAAACAAAAGAAATAGAGAAACTAATTTCAAAGAAAAAGAGACTAATACTTGTAGAGAACAACCAAACAGGACAACTAGGAAACCTCATAACAGAAAAAACAGGATATGTTTTTGAAGAAAAATTACTAAAATATGATGGTAGAGCATTCTTTGTAGAAGATATATTAGATTTCATCAATAACTAAATGAGTATAGATATAGAAAAATACAGTTCAAAACATAAACCAACTTGGTGTCCTGGTTGTGGTAACTTTGGTATCAGTATGGCCTTAAAGAAAGCACTCTCTGAACTAAACATATCACCAACAGAAACATTCATATCATTCGACATAGGATGTAACGGTAATGGTGCAGACACATTTGGTACCTATGGATTCAAGGGGCTACACGGAAGATCAATAGCATTGGCAACAGGTGTTCATTTAGCAAACAGAAAGTTTACTACCATCGTAGAACTTGGAGATGGTGCTTGCTTTCATGAAGGCATAGACCATCTAATTAATGCGATTAGGTCTAACTATGATATAACAGTACTCATACATAACAACAGAAATTTTGCATTAACCACTGGACAAGCTACTATTGGAACTCCTAAAGGTAAATCTATGTATGCATTGCCATACGGCAAACCTGAGAAAGATTACAATACTGATGAATTGATACTAAGTCTACACCCAACATTCTACGCTAAAGGATACTCAGGTGATTTAGTGGAATTAACAGATATCATTAAAAAAGGAATTAAACATAAAGGCTGTAGTATCATAGATATTGCTCAACTATGTCCGTCTTACAACAAAGAATGTACTCCTGAGTGGTTTAGCAAACACATTGTAAAGATTTCAACACTAAAGAAATATTCTGAAACATCATTTGAAGATGCACATAACCTTGTACAGAAGATGATCAAAGAAGAAAAGATATATACTGGTATAATATACCAAGATAAAAACACAAAAACCTTTTACGATAACTTACACAATCGTAAGTCTTCTACTAAAGAACTAGTAGAAGAAGTTAAAGAATTTAATATAAAAAATTTGTTAAAAACATTCGAATGACACTCCCAATACTTTCGCCTAAATCTATCGCCATAGTAGGTGCATCTGCTGATTTGGAAAAAATCGGTGCTGTACTACTCAAAAACCTCATAACTGATGGTTACAATGGTAAGATATACCCAATTAATCCTAAATACGAGGAGCTACAAGGAAGAAAAGCATATCCTGATATATTAGCAGTAGAAGAAGATATTGACTTAGTATGTATTGCAATTCCAAGACAATTTGTTGAAACAGTAATAGATCAATGTATAGAGAAAAAAGTACAATCAGTTGTCATAATTTCAGCTGGATTTAAGGAAACAGGAGGAGAGGGAAAAGAACTAGAAAAACGTATAACTCAAAAATTAAAAGATGCAGGAATAAGATTGATAGGGCCTAACTGTTTAGGATATATTAACAACAGAAGTAAGACTAATATATCATTTGCAAGAGAAAACCCAGGAGATGGCAACATAGCTTTTATTTCTCAATCTGGAGCATTCTGTGCAGCAATACTTGATATGGCTTGTGAAAAAGAATTAGGCTTCTCACATATAATTTCTTTAGGTAACAAAGCAGATATAAATGAAAATGAACTACTTCCATCGCTCATAAATGATCCTACTGTAAAAGCCATTGCTGTATATTTAGAAGAATTTACTGATGGGAAAGAGTTCCTCACAATTGTTCAGAAATCAAAGAAACCAATCCTCATAATAGCTCCTGGTAGTTCAGAAAAATCTAGAGAGGCAATAACCTCTCATACAGGCTCTCTTGCTTCTTCTTACGATACTACAATAGCTGCGATTAAAAAAGGAAACCTCATTCATGCTGAAAACTCAGAAGAATTATTCAAACTAATGGAATTAGTAGAATCAGACACATTACCTAAAGGAAACAATGTAGCAATTGTATCAAATGCAGGTGGACCAGGTATCATAGCAGTTGACCAAGCAGAGAAAGAGAATATCAATATCATTGATTTTGGAGAGAAGACAAAACAGAAATTAATGAAAGAACTACCAGAAGAATCCAATTTATCAAATCCAATAGATGTTTTAGGTGATGCTAAAAGTGATAGATATGCTTACGCCATAAATACTGTACTAGAAGATATTAATGTAGATGCTGTTGTAGTAATCTTAACACCTCAATTAGTAACAGATATTGAAGGAACTGCAGAAGTCATCACAAATATATGTAAACAAACCTCTAAACCTGTATTTACATGTTTCTTGGGAGGCAAAAATATTAAGTCTGGAGTTAGAATATTAGAAAATGCAAAGGTTCCTAATTTTAACGATATTCAGGAATGTATGCATCTACTATCTAAGCTAATGGTATTTGATTCATCAAAAGAAAGAGTTATTTCAATATCATCAGAGAAACTATTTAAGAAAGGTAAATACAGAAAAGAAGTACAAGAGTACTGTGTAGATGATGAGATTGCGATACTACCTGATGATTTGGCAATTAATATCATGGACGAATTTAAGATAGACTATCCTAAGCAACTTGTAACTAGTAGCTTAGAGCAAGGAAGAGATTTTGCTTCATTAATATTCCCAGTAGCAATTAAGGCAACAGCTGAAGATTTGGCACATAAAACTGACTACAAAGGATTGTTTTTAGATATTAGAACCATAACTGAATTTGAAGAAAAATTTGAAGAATTGAAAGAAACAGTTGCAAAAACAACTGGTAAATCGGCTCCAAATATCTTAATTCAAGAAATGATTGAAGGTAAGTTAGAGATATTTTTAGGTGCTAATAGGGAAGGTTCATCAGATATATATGAAGAAGAAGGGCTTGGTTTTGGTCACCTCATGGCTGTAGGTAAAGGAGGAATATTTACAGAGGTATATAAAGATATTAAGCATATTTTAGTTCCTGAGAGTAGAGAAAATATAGATAGAATTCTTTCAGAAACAAAAGTATCAATGATTATTGATGGATATAGAGGTAAGCCTAGATTAGCAAGAGAAAAATTGATAGATCTTCTTGAAAAAGTACAGAAAATGTTAGTGAGCTATCCTGAAATAATCTCTATGGACATTAATCCTGTCATGTTAACCGAGGATAGGGCAGTAGTTGTTGATATAAAGCTGTATGTGAAGAAGTAGCTAGTATCTAGGTAACTTCAATTTCTTATACTCAGAATACAACTCTTTACACTCTTTAGAACAAATCTTTTTCTCTTTGTATGATTTACTATTCCCTGCTTTCTCTACAAATCCTATTGCTTTAGCATCGTTGTAATCACAACCGTAGTATACATTCTTTATCTTAGCCCACTGTATAGCACTCTTACACATAGGACAAGGCTTACCTGTTGTATACAGTTCACAGTCAGAGAGATCAAACCTCTTTAGCTTTTTAGAACCGTTCCTAATAACATGCATTTCTGCATGACATGTAGCATCATTATCTCGTAGTACAGTATTATGTGCTTTGGCAACTATTTTACCCTTCTGAACAAGAACTGCTCCAAAAGGACCTCCGTGACCTTGCTTAATACCTTTGTAAGCTTCATTAATAGCTTCTAACATATATTTATCTGTTTTCTTGAGTTCCATATTTTAATATACTACATTTGATATACTATTCAAATGATTTAAGTTTTTAACTGAAGAATATGATAGATTCAATGTATTGGTATTTTGCAATTCCGGGTCTTTTGTTAACAATTGTCTCGCAGCTTTATGTTAAATATATGTTTTACAGATACTCTTCAGAAGATTCGGGAAAGAATATTACAGGTGAAGAGGCTGCTAATATTATATGTGATGGAGAGAATTTTCCTGTTGATATTACTATAGATCAAAATCCATTGGGTGATCATTTTGATCCTGTTAATGATGTTGTTAGAGTATCCCAAAGAAACAGAGAATCTAGGAGTGTTGCAGATATTGCTATTGTTGCTCATGAGTTTGGTCATGTACAACAGAAGTTTTCTTCTACTTTTGTATACAGAATTAGACAGTTTATGGTTCCTGTAACTAATATTAGTACACAGATAGGGTATATATTATTCTTTCTTGGTTTAGCTTTATCAATATTTAGGCTTTCTGAGATAGGGTTAGTATTATTTTCTACTAGTGTAATATTTTGTTTAGTTACTTTACCTGTAGAATTAGATGCTAGTAGGAGAGGTATGGAGTTTATTAAGAAATATAATTTGATAACAAAAGAGAAGAGAGATGGTGCTAAGAGTGTACTAACTGCTGCTGCGTTTACATATTTAGCAGGTTTGTTGTCTTCTATATTGAATCTACTTTACTATGTAAATATGTTTAATCAGAGGAAGAAGAAATAGGATTTTCCTCATTAGAACGAAATCTTTTAACTTCGATTAGTCTCTCTTTTGTCATTTTGAGTTGACCATCTTCATCATCAACAAGTTGATATGGTGTTCCATCTATTTTACAGTATACATGGCTTTTTGGAACAGGGTTCCCATTTTTATCAAAAAATCTAGCAAAGTTGTTTTCTGAATTCTCTTCTTCTGTATATGTTTCTATTGATTCCATTTTAAATTATACCATATTTTATTTTACTGATACTACTTTTGAGAGCCATAATAGGAGAACAAAAATTTTAGAGAACGAAAATTGTTTTGTATACCTTTAAACTGTATACTTCTCAAAATTCGCTCTCTTCCAATTGTTCTTATTTTATTGTCTGTAGCGAGTCACTACTACAGCATCGATGCCTTGGTCCATCGATCTTAAAGTGTTGTAAAAACCAGATTCTTTTCCCCAGTCTGTTTTCGTAAGGTAATCATATACCTCTTTGTCTACAAAAAACAGAACTGCTTTTTGTGACTGAGGAAATGGAACTATTTCTCCTGTTACCAGATGCTTGCAGTAACATTGACCACCTCTAACGAAGGCTACCCATCCACTATGTTCATAGAAACCACATAGATCTTTATCAGGAAAATCCATATACAGAACGCTAGTAGTCAAATTTACAACTGATATTTTGACATAGAAGAAATTATCCTCTATAACGACATGGCAATACCCTAAACCTTCAATGTATTTTGTTTCCACTATTTCCTCCTTTTAAAGAACAATTTTGAGAATTATATCACAGAGAATAGAACATATAGAGAGAATACTGTATAATTAGATTACATGGTGGATATAGCTCAATGGTTAGAGCACTGGTTTGTGGCACCAGGGGTTGTGGGTTCGACTCCCATTATCCACCCCATAGTAAATTCCCCTGTTTTTTGGTATAATGAGATGTTTATAAAACAACCCTAGTTCTTTTCAAAAAGGAGAGAAGAGATGATAAAATTAACAGAAGATCAAATTAAGACGGCTATTATGCAAACTTGGAAAAACATATCGAATTATATGCTTGAGAAGTTTTTCCCAAGGATAGCAAAGATTGCTGATCAAGAACTCTTACCAGAAGGATTGGTATTAGAGACCTTACTTGCATTTCAAGATGTTTTTTCCGATCAACATCCACTTATGACGAAAGACCTTATATACGAGTCTATTCCAAAATTTTTTGAAAACCTTAAACTCGGAGACGAAGGAAACAAAGCTATAGCTTTTTTTAATAAAGCAATTAAACAACAGAACTAGGAAGAAAGCACCGTTGATGGTAAGACAATATCTACTCGCTTGAGTGATAGTCGAACCGTAGGTGCTTTTTCTTTTTAATAGGATTCATTTAATATTAACAGATAATTCCAAGTTCATAATTATATCTACTAACCAACTCCATCTAGATTATCCTAAATTTTAAATAGTTTTATGTAATAATAGAGTAGCTTTCTATTTTTACTAGATTTGTCTAGTAAAAAGAAAAATTAACAGTTATATATCCTTTACATATCTATACCTAAACGCTTTTTCGTTAAACTTAGCCTTGTATAAACCAATATGAAGAACCTCTTCAAGATACTCAGGTGTTACTTGAGAATCTACTAAAGTATCTACATTGTCAGGAGTTTTACTTGTTCTAATTAATATCCAAACGACATCGGTAATTAATCCTGTCATAATGGCCTTAGAAGATATCAATGATTTAATATCCTGTGCAGAGAAAAAATGATAGTTATTTGTACCATCTTCTCTAATATATTTAGGATGTGTATGTATATTAAAGAGATATTGTACTTCCAAACTCTTAGGTACATTTTTAAAATATACATCTCTCTTTTTCTCTAACTTTCCATCTATATATAACTCCTTTCTAGCATAGTCTCTCTTAGTAGGATGCTGAGAATATTTAATCTGAACAGAACCTCCACTCTTAACCATTCTGTCTGAACCTGTTTTTACTTTAGTAAAAAGTACCTCTCCATCAGCCCAAAATATTGAGAATGCCCTCTCTCTACCATCACTGTCTGTACTTTTAAATATTTTGATAATGTCCTTCCAGAAATCATATGGAAATGATATCGCTTGAGGAAGATTTTCAACAAATGGATATATATTAGACTTTCTAAGTTTTACAATTTTACTTCGTAATTGATTAAAAGAGGTAGTACTAATACGATTACCAAATATAAAGTCAAATATACTCATAAAAATAAGCTTACCATATATTTTTAGCCTCTACCACCAGAGAAAGAAAGGTAGGTATCTTCTTGTTAAAAATTAAGATACCTACCAATGTGGTTGAGTTATGACTATAAATAAATAGGTGGTCGAATTGGCACCATAACAATCTTGTCTTCATCAAAACCACCTCGTATTGAGATGCATAAATCTTCTCTTTGTGAGAGAAGAAATACTGAATAATCTACAATTAAAAAGGTTTCCTCCCTTTTTATGGGAAGTCCGACAATTACTTTATCTAAGATATATGCTATATGCCCAGATGTTGGGATTATTATATCTCCAAATAACTTGCCAGGAATATCCATTCCTAACAAAATAATTGGGTTTGGAGTTAAATTAATAAATGCTGTTTCGTTTTGATCCTGAACAGCAAAATATTGATTTCCCTTTATCCAAATTCCAAGATTTTTCATACTAAACCTCACTTTTAAAGATCTCACCCCATAGTATTATACATCTTCCTACTACAATTATCCACTTAATTCTGTTAATATAAGTTATGGGTACCCAATTTGATTCACCAGTAAAAACAGAACAACTTGACACTACTCCCATATTGGTAGTAACACCTGATTCTAATTCTCCTGAATTAGATCCATACAATAAAACTATAACTGATAATTTACCTTTACCCTTAGTAATAGGAGCCCAAACATACCAAACTGAGGATATAGATATTAACAGAATTAAGGGTATAAGTAGTGATGAAGTTGGCAATGCTTTTACAAATTCACATATATATGAGACTGATGATGCTATTGTAGTAACAGAAGAATATCTCAGATATACAAAAGGAATAAAATTTAGTGGAAAAATGATATTTGTAAGGAGAGGCGATTTGTCATATGGAATACTTAAGCCAGAACTCTCACATATAAATAGTACTGAAGAGGAAGCCAAATATCTACAGTATAAAGAAGGAAGAAAAAAATATATCAATATGAAGATGGTACCCCTATCTTGCAACAAAATGGACTAGAAATACCAATATATCGTTCCAACAAATTAGAATACGCTTTTAGACTATCTGAAAATAAAGGAGAAATATCAAAAATGCAAGATTATTTTCAGATATATTTAGAGAACCCAGAGAGAATATCATATGATGGACATTCAATCCAAAAACACTCTTTTGACAGTATTTTAGCTTTACAACTTCTTGTTAAAGAGAAATTTCCTATCTCCTCATTCTACAAAATAGAAAAACAAGAGAGAATTCATGAAGAGGATATAAGATCACTAAGATATGATTTTATTCTATCTACTAACGAATTCATCACTCTTCCTGGTCAGTATGAACCTGAAAAATTAATACATACAGAGATAGCTAGAGAAATGGCAAATGCCATTAAGGAGAGAATGAGAACACAAAACACAAAAGAACAGAATAGAATAGGAAGGAATCTTAGAACATGGCTTAGAGAGTTTTCTAAGGATGAACCAATGTTAGGAATAGTTTTGTACAATGAAATAAAGTATCTTCTTAAATATGATTACAATCTAGATTATGAGATTATGAAGGAGTATACAACTAAAGATATAGATAGAATTTTACCAGAAGATGAAATAAAGGATATTGTAGGAGAAAATTATATCCCTAGTGATATTCTTCAAAACATTAATAATATTTTTAAATATCCAGAAGTAAGAACAAGTAATAATCATCTAGAAGAGCTACTCTCATTCGAGAGTAAAGTAGATGAGGTTTTAGAATATTTAGAAACAAAAAATATTGATAACAATACTCTAGACTATCTTAAGTTGTCTGGAGGGTTTGATAGAATAGTTAAACCTAAAGTCGTATTAAAAAGTAAAACAGCCCAAAATGATACATTATTACCTACTACCTCTATTACAACATCATATCTAAAAGAATACTTCTCGAATATATTTATTGGTGATTTTGGCAAATATTCGATTAGTAAATCTATGCAGGACACCATTATAAATTCAGCCAAGAAAGGCCGAGATATTTTAGACAACATGTATATAAGTATTGGAGAGAGTGAAGGTGAGGTTAAAAATATACATCTTTTAGAAGGTAGGTGGGTCGATAGAATAGGAGAGCAACTTCCAAACTTATTAAATATGACTAAAGAAACAATAGAGGGATTTGCTCGGTCGGCAAACACTAATAAAGTTTTACCTATCAATAAAAGATATTAAATCTATAATAATCTTTTCGTAATTAGTGCTAATTGATATAATGTTTCATCGCACTTTAATAATCTATTGGTTGGTACAGAGAGTACAATTTTATACCAGAAAAAGGAGAGAGAAAATGATTAAAGAATTCAGTTATGAACAACAAAAGTTTTTAAAGTTGTTCGCCATATTTTACAAGAAAAATTATCAAGATCTTCCTTACAAATCTGAAAAACATATTATGTCACAAACAATGTGTTACTTCCTTCGAGTATTTCTAGGTGAATATATTGATTTTACCTTCACTTGGAATACGCAAGGACCTCATTCAGATGGTTTAGAACGAAAACTAAACAAAATTGATACTATGTTTGAAAATGGAATTCTGAATAAAGATTCCGATTTAAAAAATACAAATCTTGTAATTGAGTTGAGGGATACCTTACAAGTTCTTAACTATGATTTACCGACAAGTAAACTCAAATGGTTGGAATTACTTAGTTCATTGGACTATATTAAGAGATATGAATTTTGTTTATCTGGTTATGAAAAAATTAAAATGATACTAGATAAAAGAAATCCTCATTTTGATTCTAACCATGTTAAAAAAGCATGGGAAATTTTAGAACAATGTGACAACAGAAAATTTCACTTGCTTTCTCTAAGTTTAAGATAGATTATTAAAAGTATGATATGCTTGAGAGAGGTTATTATGACTGGTTAATTACCATCACTAACCTCCCTCAGACTTTTTTCTTTTTGACACAAAACTATATTAGATATATTCCTTAATATCTAGGAGTGCTAAATTTATACAACATACACTAATTTTAGTTTAACAAATGTTCTTTTACACCCTTTCTAAATTGGAACTATTTTATAATCATACAACTCTCATAGAACAATGGTAGAAATATATAATCCCTCTCTTTAAGCTCTTCAATAACTGAAGGTAATGCTGATAGTGAAGCCCAACTATAATCATGCATTAATATAACAATTATATTTCTGTTTTTTGATCCATTAATTATATTGTTATAGACTTTTTCTCTTGTTGGTTTCTCACCAGCATCACCAGATGACACATTCCAATCTACATACCCATAATTATGTGTTCTTAACCGTTTTAATATATTAGCTCTATAAGGCGGTAGAGCAGAAGTACTACCTCCTGGAAATCTTAAAATATTCGTTTTTACACCAGTCTTATTAAATAAAAAATTTTCTTGTTTTAATACATCATTAACAAAAGAATCAACAGTTACATAAAGACCTTCATATATAGCATGTGAGTAGGTATGATTAGCTACAGTGTGACCACTATCAGCAATCCTTCTATATACTGGAGTATATTTATTATCAGGTTTCCCTAATAAAAAGAAAGTAGCTAAAATATCATGCTTATCAAGTATATCTAAAAAAGCCGATGTATAGGTATATGGACCATCATCTATTGTAATATATGCTATTTTCTTACTACCTTTACCTTCAGATACTATTTTTTCATACTTCTGTGCATTCTCAAAAAATTCTTTCTTAATATTTTCAATTGAGTTCTCAATATTTTTTATATTATCTATACTATTAGAAAGATGTTCTATCTCTTCTAACTCTGTATCATATGCTTTTTGTTGTTTGGATAATACATTGTTAACAGTATGAATTTCTGATTGTTTTTCTTTTCTCAATATTCTTAATTTTATTATTGTTATGACAATGCCAACTAATAGAAGGACTAGAAAAATTAACAAAATAGTATATGCTATTTTATTAAATCTTTTAGGATCTGATTTTGTCTTTCCCATTTTTGATACTGTTCAATTTGGATTTTCTTTTCATTATTAACAGTTTCTTCTTCTAATTTTAATTTTGCTTTCTCATCTGAAATAATTCTTAATTTATCATGAATTTTATCTACTTCTTTTTGTAGAGTAATATATTTATTATTTGTATCAGAATACTTGGAATATTCAACAAATAGAAAAACGAAACTACCGATTAAGTAAAAACAAATTAGTAAGATAAGTATTGTAGCTTTTTTCATAAGCACGAATTACTTGCACTTAGATTGTATTATATAGAGAGTATACCATTAATTCAGGTGTGTGATACCATCATATGGCGACCCATTACCCTATAGTGTATACTTACTCTTGAATTCTTGATATAATACTACTAACTTGCACTTTAATAATCTATGAGAATTATGTGACTCTCTCCTTTCAAAAGAGTGGGTAGCTTCTATGATATTTTCCTAATATCTTAAAAGCTATCCATTCAAATACATAAAAACAAGAAAGGAAAAATAAAATGTTTAAAAAAATGCTGTTTATCATTGTCATTGTTATGTCTTTTCTATTAACTGCTTGTAAAGCACCTCAACAGGAGATTGATCAAGGCATTAAAATAGATACAAAGTTCGACGAAACATTGTATCTATTAACATTAAAACTTGAAGAAGATCCTGCCAGTTATTCTCAGATTCATGGATCTGTGTCAGGAACATATTCAGGATTCAATCATATTGGATATGGTAACGTATCTGGAAGCATCTGGCAAGATGGAAAAGGCTTAGTCAGAGGTATTCTAGTTGATCTTGAGCCATCAATAGACCTTATACCTCTTGGCCAGGTAGAAATCATCAAGACAACTGATTTCAAAGTAATGGCCTTAAAACCTGGCGATACTGTTAAACTAGTTTGCACTCGTGATTATGAGCCAGTCTGTTCGTTGAAACCAGATAACAGTCAATTTACCACCACTTCACAATGTCGTGACTTGTGGGAATTTGATTATTGTCGCCTTGTTAAAGTAATTCCTGTAGATTAATAAAATAATTATGCAAGAAAGCCTGAGTAGAGGTTAGTTTGGTGAACTATTCACTAACAATAACTTCATAAATCTCAGGCTTTTTTACTTTAATATATCTACAGACTATTCTATATTTTACACCACTCTGAATATCTGCTATCCTTTAAAAACATTAAATTTATATATTTAAAAATATGGAAAAAATTGCCCTCAAAGATTTCTTTGAACAACACAAGAAATCTTTAATTATTTCAACCATATTAATCCTCACTATTGCACTTTTACTTGTTTTCATTCCAACCGATTCTTTTAAAAATATTGTTGAAAACATTAGTAGTAAACTAGAGGAAATAAATTTAAAAAGAGATGAATACTACGCTGCTACTGTAGAAAATGATGATCCTACCTGTTCTTTAACAAAAATAGAGTATCCTGAGAATGCCTTTAGTATTGGAGTTCCAAATGGTTGGTTGTACGAAGTTAATAATGGAGCTGTATCCATAATGGAAGATGAGACAAATACTACAGCAGTATTCTTGTACACAGCAAAACTAAAGCAAGAATTAACAGAAGAAGATTTCTTAAATGCATTTTCTAGAATCTTTACACAAACAATTGAAGAAGAAGAAAATAGCACGTTTGAAATGCAGAATATTCAACTGCTAGAGAATCAAACTAATGCTGATATAGTCGCTAAGATTGGTGAATACAATATAAAGGGAAAAATGATTGCTTCTAAATCAGGAGATTTTGTTACATTCAAAGCATATTGGGCTCCAACTGAGATCTTTGAAGAGAGAGAAACTATCTTAAAGGATATATGTGGATGTTTCGCAAGAACAAAAGTACTTACAGATGATATTTTGTTAGCAAAACAGAAAGAAATAGTAGATGAACTAAATAAAGTAGAAAGCAAAGAGCAAGAACCAAAAAAAGAACAACTTCCTGAAGGTTTTAAGACATATGAAGGAAAGTACTTTAAGTTAGATAAATCATCTGATTTTAAAGTTGATAAAGAGAAAGAAAATGGTATTGATTTAGTCAAGACTGATAACAGAGGAATGTTTACTTATGCATACACTACTGAATTGAAAACAGAATATACACCTAAATCTTGGTTAGAGAATATGCTTTCAGAAATGAAAGGATTAAAAAATCTAATAATAACAGATGGAGCAGTATTGCCTTCTGATATATTAGGAAATAGTATGCAGGAGTTTACTTTTACTGCCAGTATGGAAGGCATACCTATTCAAGGAGAAGCAACTGTAGGAGTATATCAGCCCCCATATTTTGATGTTGGTACTAAATACGCATCTGCTTTCTTGGTTGGATATATAACAACATCAGAGAATTGGGAAAGTACTGTAGATTCTTTCCGCACTATGCGAGACAGTCTTGCCTTTATTGACAGTAAAACTCCAAAGATGAACACATTACTACCATTTAAAGGACCAATAGAGAGCTTAGAATCTTCAATGACTTCTAAAAGTAGAACCTATGGTAGATCTATAGCTCAAGAAACTGGTGAAAAATGGATAGAAGGAATGAACGGGTACGAGACTGTAACTTCACCAAGTACAGGTCAAATATACAGTACTCCTGTTAACTCTTGGAGTTCATATGGACCAGAAGGACAAGGATATTACAGACAGTTACCAGATAACAAATTCGAGAAGTTGCAGTAGTTAGACAAAGACACAAGAGAGAGATTAATAAACACTTATTCTCTCTCTTGTACTCTATAATATAAATTTCCTACTTTAAGTCTTTTAAATCTATTTGGGTTAAGTATTGATAAATGTGCACCTCTCCCCTCGTGTTTGTCCGAGTGAGAGAGGCAAGCTATAGCTCAAGGCAAGGGGCTTGCATCCTATCTATGGAGAGTCCTATTCTCTCTGTGCCTTACATATTGTTAACTTACTTCTTTTTACCCTTAAATAGTGAATCCTTTTTCATAAGCCAGAATACAACAGGATCTATTAAATTGGCAGTCATGAATATAAATAGTCTATCAAAGCGATTAGGAAACACCTGTTTCTTAAATTTAAGTGTTTTTTCAATACCAACTTTTGCTACCTGTTCAGGTTTAATAATTAAACCAAATCTTAAAGCTCCCTTCCTTAACCTTTTAGGTAATTTGAAACAACCTGTATTTACTCCACTAGGACAAATAACTGTTACTCCTACATTACTTCTTGCAAATTCATAATACATTGAACGAGAAAAATCACGAATATACCTTTTTGTAGCACCATATAATTGAATACCTGGTAATGTCATCCAAGCAGATATAGATGAGATATTAATGATAAAACCTTTCCTTCTCTTTACCATCTCTCTACCAAAAAGATATGTCAGAAAAGTTGTACAATGAACATGTAAATACAAATACCTAGTTATTTCTTTTTTACTTAAGGTTAAGAGTTCTTGATTAATCAATCTTCCAGCATTATTTACAACAATATCTACCTGTATATTTCGTTTTTGACAATAACTAAAAAGTTTTTGTGCTCCATTATATACACTTAAATCTTGTTGTACTATCCAAGTTTTTACTTTGTATCTTTTCTCTAGAATACTTGCAACTCTTGCCAACCTTTTTTTATCCCTACCAACTAATACGCAATTTAAACCTAACTTAGCAAACTCTACAGCAAAAGCCTTACCTATACCACTTCCTGCTCCTGTAACTAGAACTGTATTTATTCCTTCTAAAGCAGTTGTATCATACTTCATCTTTTTACTTTGAATATTTTATACTGTTTCATTATACACTTATTTCTACAGTGTGTAATTCAGAGTTTTTTTGATATAATACTAACTTTCAAAGATGAGGTATTCGCACATCATTATGATCGAACAAAAGAGAAATTTGTTGACAAAGATTTTCTAATTGTACTTGCAGATAAGATATTATCTAATTGGGATACAGATTATTAACCAACCTAAAACACCTAAAAATATAGTTCTACAAATTCCTTAGCATTCTTTTTACAAAGATTATACCTATCTTTTTCTTTGTAATGCCTTGGTATATTTGTCTTTACATCTATTCCTTCAGAAGTATATCTATCTCTTACTGTAGTAAAACACAATTTAATTGTATCTAATAGAGAAAATTTTCTTCTAATTTCTACATCACTAAACCACCTTTTAAATATTCTAAATACTGTTTTTAATATATCTATTCGAATATATATAACCTTGTCTGCAGCTCTTACATATTTAGGAATATAGTAAGCTCCTTCTATTATCCAATCAGAATCTATATCTACAACCTCACTAATCTCTTTGCCTGTAAACATCCTTTTTTCTTTCTCTTCGTAGAAATCATCTGTCCTATATACAGGTATCTTTAATTTTTCGGAAAGTTTTTTAGCATATGTACTCTTACCACTTCCAGCACTTCCTGTAATATATATTTTCATACCTTAATTATATCATTCAAACATAGTTTACCTAACAAAGAGAAATTGATAGGATATATTTGAATAGGAATGAAACTAGTTAAAGAAAAAACTATATACCAAAACTACAGAAGATTACTTTTAAGAACCTTTGTAGATGAACAAGGTAAAACATCTGAATTTGAAGTTAGTGGAAGTATATACGGTTCAGCCTCAATAATTGCTCTAACAGAAGACAACAATATTATTCTAGTAAGAGAATTTAGACCTGGTCCTATGAAAGAATTTTTAGATATTCCTGGTGGATGTTTAGATGATGGAGAAAACCCTGTAGATTGTGCTATAAGGGAATTAACAGAAGAGACAGGTTATGTAGGAACAAAAGCTACATTGCTTGGTAAAATTTTTGATGGTGCTTATATATCAAATCCAAAATATGCTGTATTGATAGAAGGGTGTACATTTAAAGAAGGATCTCAAACTGAAGATATAGAGGTTGTACTTAAACCATACGAGGAATATTTAGAGAATCTTAAACCAGAAGATACTGTTAATTTAGCTGCATTGTTATTATTTAAAGAATATTTAAGAAAAAAAGATTCTACAAATTGTTAAATCCAAGATAGAAGAGTAATGAGAAAGTTTCAACATAAAAATTTAGCTAATGGAGTATGGCAGAAGAAACCATTTCTTGAACAAATGGCTAATATTGGTAGTGAGGTATACAGAGCATTAAATTGGAGAAAAAAAGGTGACGAAAAGTATGCGTATGATGCTTTTGTTAGATCTCTAGAACTATTTGATCTAACTAAAGAATCTAAACTAACATACGGCCAATCTAAAGAATTATGTAGAATGAGAGAGTTGTGGGTAGATTATTTCATGTATGATAATGTGTATAACTCAGATGATGAATTCTTTAACAAATATTTTACATACTTAACTATTGCATACAAAAATAAATACAGAGGAGGAATGTAAAGCAGTATTAGATATAAAACTAATAAATATTTTTTAAGATACCAAATGGAAGAAAAAGTAGATGTACTAAATGAATTTGGAGAATTTACAGGGAAACTGGCTACTAAAGATGAATGTCATGAGAAAGGATATTGGCATAGAGCAGTATACGGCTTTATTGTAAACAACAAAGGCGAAATTCTATTACAACTCAGAAGTAAAAATAAAAAGCTTTGGCCTATGAAATGGGATGTAACAGTAGGGGGACATGTAAATGCTGGTGAGTTTGGTAGAGAAGCATTAATTAGAGAATGTAAGGAAGAACTAGGTATAGATGTATCTGATGATGATATAAAATTTTTGATTTCCTCAACCTCTGTTACTAATCTACCTGGTTATATTAACAAGCATTATGATGAATGCTACCTTATTAAAAAAGATGTTGATATTTCACAATTAAAGCTACAAAAAGAAGAAGTTGAAGAAGTAAGATTTTTTCCACCTAACAAATTACTAAGTATGATTAAGAATGATTATAAAGATTTAACAAGAAAAACTAGTTCTTGGGGATTCTTAACAAGAATTTTAGAAAATAATAAACTTTACAAGAACGAACTCTAGCACATGGCATGATTGTAAAAATTTGGAGATGGTAACTATACCACACCACACCTAGAGTTCTAAGTAAAATTATTCTTCTTTAATCAAATCATCCGTTCTGGATAAGAACGAACCGATTTCTTTAGTAAGTTGAATACATATAGCATTCAGCCTTTCTAATTCGTCTCTTCCACCAGCATAAAAATTTAAAGTGTCCTTGTCGGCAACTGTAAGACTAGCGTCTATATATACAGTAGAGGCTTTCTTCTCAGCATCAACAAGTTGTTTTTGCAGTTCCTGTAAATCTGTCTCAAGTTTCTTTTCCCAGATAGATCCTTTCGGAACATAGTTCGACATAATTCACCTCCTAGGCTGTGCCATGTGCTATTTTTCTGATATACAAACATCAGATTGTTAAAATACTCTTAATTATACCATTTATAGGTCTTTTATACAAATTCGACATAACTAATTACACTATAAAAGATAAAAATAAAAGAACTCTAGCACATGGCATAATTGTAAAAATTGGAGATACCAAGTTGTATACCACGGTTAGGGTTATAATTTAGATATTTCTTTCTCTAATCTTCATCTGAAGATCTTTCGATTCCGTAGAATCGAGAAAACAGTTCTATAAGCATAAGTGTAACCTTATTAATGATTTTATATGCCTCATAAAACTTTTCACTGACTTCTTGCTTCTGCTTAAGAGGTCTTCCTAAACGAATTTCCTCAAGCAATTTTTCTGAACTCTTGAGATGCTCAAGAATTTTATTCAGTCTTTCAATATTGGCTTCCTCATTGTTTTCTCCTCCTGAGTTACATACAGCTAGGGTTTGGCAAGTAGTTAAGATGTTCCTAACCATCTTTTCTAACTTTTCAATCAGTATCTTTATTTCTGCTTCATCTTCCTGAGTAACAGGCAGCATCGTATTCGATACACCGTTAAACATTTCGATACATTCTTTTTCGAGTCCTTTAACACCATTTACAATATTTTGAAGAGTTAAAAACAATTCCTTCCCACTTCTTATTTTTTCTTTTTTAGAGAACATTTCAGACCTCCTTTTACCACTATATATTTTCTGATTAGATTAAAATCTTATCAAAAACACGGTTCGAATTTAGACTAGTTGTTTTTCCTAGCCGCAATCTCCATTTTTATCCGAATTAGAATCTCAACAATCCTCTCAACTTGCTTCATCGAGCCTGAATAAAAATTCTTCAATATCTCAACTTGCCGATTAGTTGGAGAATCTTTGGTTTCTTTAATCTCATCAAGCAACCACTGCAATGAATCAATGGCAGACTCTATTGATTCCTGACATTTCTCGAGATCTTCTTCAATATTGTCCCATTTAGTGTTTTTTTGTTTTGCATCTGTATATGCGTCAGACATTGTTTCCTCCCTTTTTTGCCATGTGCTATATATTTTTCTGATATATGATCTAGTAATCTAGAATCTATCAGATTGTAAAGTACTCTTGATTATACCATCATAAAAGCTTTTTCAACAAATATCATACCGTCTACGATTTAACATACAGTTTACTCCATTTACACCTCTTACCCCTTGTGATATCTTTAAATAACATATGTGTGATACATTATGGAAAAAACAAAACCAATACTCCATTTTTCTTAAAAATAGTGACCGAGCAGTAAACGAACCAAACCTAACCATCTTCTACCCAGCAGGAACTTCAAGAGGACAAGTACAATGCACATACATATCTATACCAGATCCAAAAGAACACTACGCAGTACTTCTAGTCAAACCATCATGGATATGGGGAGCAGAAATGGGTACAAACCAATACGGAGTAAGTATTGGAAATGAAGCAGTATTTACAAAATCAAAAACAAAGAAAACACCAACCCTCATAGGTATGGACTTCCTTAGACTCGCATTAGAAAGATCACAAACAGCCAAACAAGCAACTGAAGAAATAATACAACTACTACAACAATATGGACAAGGAGGAAACTGTGGCTTTGACAATGAATTCTACTACGACAACTCATACCTCATAACAGACACTAACGAAGCATACATACTAGAAACAGCAGGAAAAGAATACGCCCTTAAACAAGTAAAAGATTGTGCCAACATATCTAACAGACTCTCACTCGATGAATTTGCTAAAAAACACACAGAACCAATATTCACATACTTCTCTGGATCAAAAAGTAGAATGAAACTAGGTAGCCAACACCTCAAAAACATTCAACAGTACGACCTAGAACAATATTTCAACACCCTAAGACTACATACAACAACACAAGAGAAAGCAATTAGAAAAGGATCTGTAAAAAGTGTATGCATGCACGCAGGACTACTAGGAGACCATACAACTGGTAGCATGATATCAATCGTCAATGACAAAGACATCACCATATGGACAACAGGATCCTCTACACCATGTATATCCATCTTCAAACCTCTTTACTTCCACCCATCAGGAAATTTTGTAGTACCACCATGTTTTAAAAATGAACAAGATAGTTTTCAATACTGGCTAAAAAGAGAAAAGCTTAACAGATTAATATACTCCAACATCATAAACTTAGATGAATTGACACAGAAAGCAAGAAAATTAGAACAAGAATTCATAAAAGGAGACAAACAACTAAAACAAGAAAATACCAGTCACTCCAAACTAGTACAATTCTCCCTAGAATGCAGCAAAAAAGAAGAAAACCTCGTAAGCCAATATGCTGAACTAATTAACAACTTTGATAACTGTAAACTTACTAGATATTGGTCTAACAAATCCAAACAATTAGGTAAAAATGTATTTGAAAGAGAACTATGCAAAAGAAAAAAATGAAAATAGTGGTAGCACCAGATTCCTTTAAAGGAACAATAGCTTCCTTTAAAGCAGGCACCATTATTCAAGAAGAAATCAAAAAGAAGATGCCCAACACTGAAGTAATTAGACTCTCAGTAGCTGATGGAGGAGAAAATACCATAGATGTATTCTTTGAAAATTTCGCAGGAGAGTATGTAACAGGACTCTTTACCTCTCCTAACTTTATCAAACAAGAATTTAAGTATGTTAGATATGACAAAAGTGTGGTTATAGAGGCAGCACAATGTGCAGGACTCACTTTTGCTAATCCCAAAAATCCAATGATAACAACTAGCTTAGGAATGGGAGAACAAATTCTACATGCAAAATCTAAAGGAGCAGAAAACATAATAATTGCACTAGGAGGTAGTGCTACAAACGATGCAGGTACAGGTCTCCTATCAGCATTAGGAGTCAAGTTTCTAGACAAAAATAAAAAGACTTTTGTTCCAACAGGTTCTACACTAAAAGATATTACTACCATAGATGACAGTGCATTGAAAAAGAATATTAAAGGTCTAAAATTTACAATAATGAGAGATGTACTGAATCCCTTGTACGGTAAAAATGGAGCAGCATATGTATATGCCAAACAGAAAGGAGCAAGTGAAAAAGAAATTATTCTACTAGACAAGGGATTGAGACACTACTCAAATATTCTAAAGAAACAATTCAATGTTGATATCTCAAAAATAGTAGGTGGAGGTGCAGCAGGTGGAATAGCAGCATCATGTACATTCTTTCTTAATGCAGACATTGTCAATGGAATAGATTTAGTACTAGATATGTGTAATTTCGACAAAATACTACATAATACCGATGTAGTTGTAACAGGAGAAGGTAAATTCGACAAACAATCAATGATGGGTAAAACCATCAGTGGTATTGCTAAATTTACTACAAAAAAGAAGATTCCTCTAGTTATATTTGCAGGAAGAAATGAAATTAATGATGAAAACTTAAAGAAAAAATATTTAATAGAGGGCATATATGAAGTAGCTTCTCCTACACAAACATTTGCGCAGATACAAAGGACTTGTGAAGAAGATCTAAGAAGAGCAGTAAGGAAATGGTTAGATGATAAATATTGATATAATTGAATATGATAAAAATATTGAAAATAATCATAGGTATCTGTTCCACCGTCATAATTCTAACAATTCCAGTAACGTACTTTCTCTCTTTTAAAGACGAAGTTGTATTAGAAGAGATAGAAATAGAGGAAGAAGTAGAGACACCGTCTACAACAATACAAACTCCAGAACCAGAACCAATAATTCCTCCTGAAGAGAAACTCATATCACAAATGACAAACAAGGAAAAAGTAGGTCAACTATTCATATTTGGAGTAGAAGGTAATCAAACAATAGAGCCATCAAACAAACAATTTCTTTTAGATACTCAACCTGCAGGAGTAATACTTTTTCAAAGAAATATAACTGATGGAAATCAGCTTAAAAACCTCATAGTAGAACTTCAAACAACTAACAAAATTAAAATGTTTGTAGCAATAGATCAGGAGGGTGGGGTAGTACCAAGAATTAAATGGAACAAGATGTTAACCATTTCACAAAAAGAAATTTCAACAGAAGATGCTTTCAATATAGCAAAGGAAAGAGGAACAATATTAAAGAATTTAGGTATCAATATGAATCTAGCACCTGTAGTAGAGTATGTATCGTCTCCAAATGCATTCATCTATTCTAGAACTTTTTCAGGAGATCTAGATCAAGTAATTTCTAAATCAATATCTACAGTAGAGGGATACAAAGAGGCAGGTATCATATCCGTGCCTAAACATTTTCCTGGACATGGAGAAAATGATATAGATCCACACAAGAATCTGGTATCTGTAGATATTTCTAGTGCTAAATGGGATGAATATATACTACCTTTCTCTTCTTTACTTCAAAAAACAAATGTAGACACTATAATGATTGGACATATTCTTTTTCAAAATATAGATAAGTTTCCATCTTCAATATCGTATGAGATTTTAACAAATAGATTAAGGAATCATTTGAATTACAAAGGAGTAGTAATATCTGATGATATGCAGATGCGTGCTTTAAGTAGTTTTGGATCAGTAGAAGAGATAGCTAAACAAGCACTGTTAGCAGGAGAAGATATGTTAATATACAGTAAATTTGTTAACTCTGCAGATGGTCTCCAACGAAAGGTATACAACTATATTTTAGATGAGGTAGAGAAAGGCAATATCAATATAGATGAGAAGGTTAAAAGAGTTTTAAGATTAAAGATTCAGTATGATTTGATGGACACAGATTAGCATTATGCATTTATCATTTGAATATATAATTCTTCAATATATATCATTTCGTTCTAAATATAGCTAGCATATAGTATAATCAAAACGCTCATTACCAAATTAAAGGGAGGAAGTATGGCAGAGATATACATACTCGATAGCGATAAAATATATATACCAAATAACCGGACTTTAGCAATACAAGATTCATTCGACAAAGTTCGGAAACAATTACATAACCCGGAAGATTATATAATTGTTGGTACATATTATTTTCGCGAGATTACAATCGCAATCATTCTTAATGAAGAAATTTACAGTTTGTTCAATCAAATACGTAAACAATACGGAAGATTCTTCGTAGGAGACCTGTTACATATTTTTGCTTTACCAAAAGCAGAGATTGAACAATACTACATAGAAGAGATGAAACAGGAATTCTAAAATAATGAGCACTCCGAGGATTACAAATATATCTGAGTATACCACTCAAGTTGTAATCCTCGGGACAATCTTTTTGTTGCTAACATTTCCATTACTTTGATATACTTTCCTTGTCATTAATTTTTAATTTACACACTTGATGTCTAAAAAACACATATATTTCTTCTCTAAAGAAAAAACAGAACTTCCCAAAACAAAAAACATTAAATTTGTACTAGGTGGAAAAGGAGCAGCACTTGCAGAAATGACAAAAATTGGAATACCTGTACCCCCTGGTTTTGTAATATCAATAGATGCATGTAACCACTTCTACGAAAACAATCAAAAATATCCAAGTGGTTTAATGGATGAAATTAAGAAGAATCTAAAAGAACTAGAGAATAAAACAGGAAAAAGATTTGGTGACAGAAAGAATCCACTACTAGTATCTGTAAGATCAGGAGCTGCTGTATCAATGCCAGGAATGATGGATACTGTTTTAAATCTTGGTCTAAATGAAGATACATTAAATGGACTAATTGAAAAAACAGGTGATGAAAGATTCGCATGGGATTCATACAGAAGATTCATACAGATGTATGGAAACGTTGTCATGGGAATAGAACATTCTAAATTTGAAGAAGAGTTAGAGAAAGTTAAAAAGAGCAAAAATATTCAAAATGATGTAGATCTAACTGTAGAAGATCTTAAGAAAGTAGTAACAGGATACAAATCACTTTACAAAAAGGAAATTAAAAAAGATTTTCCATCAGATCCAATAGAACAACTAAAAGGAGGAATAGATGCTGTATTTAGATCATGGAATAATCCAAGAGCAATATCTTACAGAAGGATAAATAAGATAGCACCAGAAGTTACTGGAACAGCTGTAAACATACAATCTATGGTATTTGGCAATTTGGGAGATGATTCAGGAACAGGTGTAGCATTTACAAGGAATCCATCTACTGGAGAGAAGAAATACTATGGTGAATATTTAATGAAAGCACAAGGTGAAGATGTTGTTGCTGGTATAAGGACTCCTTTGCATTTGGAAGAAATGAAGAAGAATCTACCAGATACATACAAAGAATTAACAGACATTTTTGATACATTAGAAAATCATTACAAAGATATGATGGATATTGAGTTTACCATTGAGAATAGCAAACTATATATTCTTCAATCTAGAACAGGAAAGAGAACTGCTGCATCTGCAGTAAAGATTGCTGTTGATATGGTTAATGAAAAGATGATTACAAAAGAAGATGCAGTTTTAAGAGTAGATCCACTCTCATTAGATCAACTACTTCACCCAATGATAGATCCTCATGCAGAGAAAGAAGAAGTTGCTAAAGGTTTACCAGCTTCTCCTGGAGCAGGTAGTGGACAGATTGTATTTACAGCAGAGGAAGCAACTGAGTGGAGTAAGAATGGAAAAAGAGTGATACTAGTTAGATTAGAAACATCTCCTGAAGATATTGAGGGAATGAATGTAGCTAATGGAATACTAACAGGTAGAGGTGGAATGACTAGTCATGCAGCAGTTGTAGCAAGAGGTATGGGTAGATGTTGTGTTGCAGGTTGTAGTGATGTTGAGATTAATGAAAAGGTTAAGATAGTCAGATTACCAAATGGAGAGATTCTAAAAGAGGGTGATTGGATCACATTAGATGGTGGTACTGGTTCAGTATATCTTGGAGAAATTAAGACAGTAGAGCCATCAATATCTGGAGACTTTGCTAAATTAATGAAGTGGGCAGATTCATTTAGAAAGTTAAAGATACGAACAAATGCAGATACTGCTAAAGATGCTAAAACTGCTAGAGAATTCGGAGCTGAGGGTATAGGGTTGGTTAGAACAGAGCATATGTTCTTTAAAGAAGATAGAATTTCTGCAGTTAGACAAATGATATTGGCTGATACCAAAGAACAGAGGATTAAAGCTTTAGCTAAGATTGAGAAGATGCAACAGGGAGATTTTGAAAGAATATTTAAAGAAATGGATGGACTACCTGTTACAGTTAGATTATTAGATCCTCCTCTACATGAGTTCATACCTCATGATGAGCATGAATTAAGAGAAATATCTGTAGAGATGGACGTAAGTTATGAGGATCTTTACAAAAAGAGGGAATCATTAGCTGAATTTAATCCTATGATAGGGTTTAGAGGTTGTAGACTCGCAATGATATATCCAGAGATTTCAGAGATGCAAGTTAGAGCTATCATAAATGCAGCCATTAAGGTAACTAAGAGTGGTAAGAAGGTTTTACCTGAGATAGAGGTACCGTTTGTAAATCATCCTAATGAGATGGAGTTTTTAAGAGAGGTTATCGTTCATACGGCAGAGGAATGTATGAAGAAAGGTAATGTAAAGATTAATTACAAAGTTGGAGCTATGTTAGAACTTCCAAGAGCATGTATAGTAGCTGATCAATTAGCAAAGTATGCAGAATTCTTCTCTTTTGGAACAAATGATTTAACTCAAACTACTTTTGGTTACTCTAGAGATGATGCTGGTAAATTCATAACAAAACACTTAGAGCAAGGTGTTCTTGAAGATGATCCATTTCAAACTATTGATAGGATAGGGGTAGGAGAATTAATGAAAGAGGCTTCAAAGAGAGCACATTCTACTAGGAAGAATATAGAGATGGGGATTTGTGGAGAACATGGAGGAGATCCTAAGTCTATAGAGTTCTGTCATATGATAGGGTTAGATTTAGTTAGTTGTTCTCCTTACAGAGTACCTATTGCTAGACTTGCTGCAGCACAGGCTACTATAAAAAATAAGTAATAAATAGAAAAACTAAATTTAATTTTTTTGTAATAAAATTAAACCTATGGTAAAGATAAAAACACAAAAATTTGGTGATTTTGAAATTGGGAAAATGAAAGAACAAGATCTTAAATTTTTACCAGAATTATGTAGACAGTATTATGTTGAAAGTCCTCAAGAGTCAACAAACATTAAAGGAATGTATAATAATTTTGAAAGATATAAAGATAATGAGTTCTGGTATTTTTTTGTTATGCGTCATGCAAAAGAGACAATGGGTTATGCTGAAGTTTTTTTACATCCCAATCTTTTCTTTGATCAAAAACCTTACATTACAATTTGGTGGGTAAGAATAGAAAAGAAATATCGTCATCAGGGACTTGGTAAAAAGTTAATTCAATATATAGAAGATTTTGGTCGAGAAATGGGTGCAGATAGTTGTTGTTTACAGGCTGAGAGATCTAATGTTGTTGCACAAAAACTTTACGAAAGTCTTGGTTATGAAAAAGATGTTGGTTATTTCAAGGATTTGACAAAAGAAAAAAATGTTTTTAACAAAAAAATAAAATAGTCAGATAAGAGATTAAAGTAATATTTAATCTTTTTATGTTACAATTAAAAATAATATTAAATACCTGAAAGGAGGTCTTATCTATGAAAACAATAGGTATTATAGGTGGTATGAGTTATGAATCATCTGTTCATTATTATGAAAGAATAAATAAACAAGTAAATGAAATTTTAGGTGGTTTAAATTCAGCAAAATTAATTATTTACAATGTCAATTTTGAAGACATCAGGAAGTTAATGTTAGAAGAGAAATGGGAAGAAATAGGTACTGAACTTGCTAATATAGCTATACTTCTTGAACAAGCAGGTGCTGACTATATTGTAATTGCTACCAATACTATGCATAAATTAGCAGACTTCATACAAAGTAAAATTAATATACCACTCATTCATATAGCTGATTCAGTAGCTAAAAAATGTAAAGAGAAAGAAATATTAAATGTAGGATTAATCGGAACCAAATATACAATGGTGGAAGATTTTCTAAAAGATAGATTAGCAGATAATGGTCTTAATGTTTCAATTTCTAAAGAATCAACTACTATTGATGAAATAGATAGAATAATTTTTAATGAGTTATGTAAAGGAATAATCAAAGAAGAATCAAAGGAATATTACATTAAAGTAATTAATGAAATGATTAAAGAAGCAAAAATCGAAGGAATTATATTGGGTTGTACTGAAATAGAGATGTTAATTAAACAGAATGATATAGATATTCCTATATTTGATACAACACAAGCACATATTGATTCCATTGTTAATTGTTTAACAAACGAAGAATAGAGAAGAATACAAAATTTAAATAACATACTTAATCAGAGAATAAAGTTCTTGTTCTTACAGAATCAGTAACAAAAAAATTGTAATATTTTCAATATTTTACACATGTATTGCTAACATTATGTATTTCGTTGTTCTAATAATAATATTCTGATATAATCTCAACCTCTTCAAAAACCATAATAAAAAAGGAGGAAAAATGGGTAAAGTTCCTAACAGAGATACCCCAAAAGGGCAAGCAGTGGAGAAGAAGAGAAATCATGAAGGGTGGCAACATAGAAACCCTTCTAAAAAACAAAACTCAGAGGTTTTTGTTGCAAATCAACAAAAAACAGAAACACCTCAAAGAATAACAAATGGCTAATGTTTCAAAAAACAGTAGTCGCAACAATGCAACTACAAGACAAACAAAAAAAATAAAGGAAAAAAAGAAACAAAAGCCAACAAGTAAAACAAACGGGAAGAGAGGACATTAGTTCTTAATTCCTAAGAAAGGGTATATTTAGATTTCTATTCACACAAATATACCCTTTAGTATTTTTCAAAGGGCTGTACAAAAAGAAACTTTTGTTATATAATGTAATTGTAACTTTGAGGAATGTTACAAACTGTTTCTATCCTAGAGGAAGGATAGGAGAAATAGCCCTTTACAACTGAAAGTGAACGCAGAACCCAATTTGGGACGAAAAAATCTTCGTTCACAGAGGCTCTATAAAGATGCCTCTTTTAATCAGAAAGGTTTTTTTATTAGGACGAAAAATTTGACGCTTTATTATGGGGATACATATTACCCAGCAAAGAGAAGTCAAAACCTAAGTAGAAAAAAACCTTTTTTTAAGGGCGAACAATCATTCTTCAAGTCACAACTGGCGTAAGTTGTTCTGTTGAGTTCAACAAAACATAACCACTTACGCCTTCTTTCTTTTTGTGATATATTTTTATTAATCATCACAACAATTTCCGTAATAAAACAGAATCAAAACTATTCAAAATAGTCAACACTATTAACAAAACCATATCCACATTTTCAAAAAGCTTTACAAATACAAACTTTCATCATATAATGCAATCCACACTTGAAAAGTGTTTAGAACTCTTGCTGAACAAGAGCGCTCGTTGATAGTATCAAAAGTTTCTGTCTTGTCTGTCGCTTACCGAATGGGAAGGAGAGTGATCCATTTTTCTCTACTGGTTTATAACCACCAGTATCTTTTTTAAAGAAAGGAGATTATGTATCTAAGACAGAAACAACAATTAAATAAATAGCAAATGTTGTTTATTTAAACGGGCAAAAAGAAAAGACACCTTTCAAGTCCGAGATGGACTGTCATACTTAGCAGTCAGGCAGTCCATCTCTTTTCTTTTTTATGATATATTCTATTAATGAAATATTCATTAAAAAAGTACAACACATTTCATACCGATACAAAATCAAAACTTTTTGAAATAGTTAATACTGTAGAAGAAACAATTTCCATATTACAAAAATACAAAGATGAGAAGATTCTTATACTAGGAGAAGGAAGTAATACCCTCTTTGTAAACAATTACGATGGTCTAATCATTAAACCAAATTACAAGGGAATAGAAGTTGTTAAAGAAGATTCAGAGAACGTATATGTTAAAGTACATTCTGGAGAAATATGGGATGATTTTGTTAAGTGGTGTGTAGAGAGAAATTACGCCGGAGTAGAAAACATGGCTATGATCCCCGGAAGTGTAGGAAGTGCAGTAACACAAAACATAGGTGCATACGGTCAAACTGTAATAGATACATTATATTCTATAGAAGCTATAGATATATCAAAAGAAAAATTAACAAAATTCAATCCAAAAAAATGTGGATATAGATACAGAGGTAGTAATTTTAAACATGAGTGGAAAAACAAATATATTGTTGTTTCAGCAATTTTTAAACTAAAGAAGAATACAAAGAAATTTGAACTTTCATATACTGAAAGAGCAGGGAGATACGGTTCATTAAAAGAAGAGTTGGATTCCTTTGCAAAAGAACCGTACAGCATACAAGAAGTTATGAAAGCAATAATTATGCAACGAAAGAAACGATTACCTTCTGTAAAAGAGTATGGAACTTGTGGTAGTTTCTTTGAAAATCCAATTGTTTCTGTAGAGAAATACAACGAGTTGTCTAAAAGGATATCAGAATTACAATCATATCCTGTAGAGGAAAAAGAAAAAGTTAGAATTCCTGCTGGAAGATTGTTAGATGAACTAGGGTGGAAAGGGAAGTGGATAGGTAATGTTGGTACTTTTGATAGACATGCTCTATGTGTTGTAACAAATAAAAAGGCTTCTGGCAAAGAAATATATGAATATATTCAGAAGATGAAAGATTCTGTACTGAAAGAGTATGGAGTAGAATTGATATCTGAAGTAAATATCATATTGTAATCCAAGCATTCTTTTAGCTTCCTTCTAAGATATCCACAAAGATATATTACAAGCTATTTTTAAAGAAACATAATATTGACAATGTTTTATTTAGAGAATTACCCTCTAGTATCTTAAATATTTGTTAAAAAGTATGAAGTTTGCCTTTTGTGCAGGGTGTTACCTACTACCTTAAAGGTGGAGTACTGGTGTATAATGAAGTATGATTTACTTTGATAATGCTGCAACTAGAAGAGTGCCTGATGATATTTTGAAGAAGATAATTCCATATTTTATTGAGGAGTACGGTAATGCTTCTGCCATATATGATCTTGGTAGAAATGCTAAAAGAGCTATTGAGTCCTCCAGAGAAATGGTTGCTAAGGCTATTAATGCCGACCCATCAGAGATATACTTTACCTCTTCTGGCACTGAGAGTGATAACTGGGCTATCAAAGGAATTGCTAGTGCAAACAAAAAGAAAGGAAAACACATTATAGTGTCAGCTATAGAACATCATGCCATTTTAGAGCCTTGTAAGTACCTACAGAAAAATGGCTTTGATATTTCATACATACCTGTAGACAGGAGTGGAATTGTGAATGTTAAGGATGTAGAGAAGCTTTTACAAAAGGATACTATCCTCATATCAGTTATGTTTGCAAATAATGAGATTGGTACTATACAACCAATTGCTCAGATTGCTGATTTAGCTAAGAAGAATGGTATATATTTCCATACAGATGCTGTTCAGGCTGTAGGGCATGTAGATATAGATGTGAAGAAGCTAGGTGTAGATTTGCTAACTATTTCTGGGCATAAGCTGGGCGGACCTAAGGGTGTAGGTGCTTTGTATATTAAGAAAGGTGTAAAGATAGATTCTCTTTTGCATGGTGGTGCACAGGAGATGGGTAGAAGAGCAAGTACTGAGAATACACCTGGTATTGTTGGTTTAGGTTTGGCAGTTCAGAATTCAGTAAAGAACATGAAAAAGAATAATGAGTATGTTAAGAAATTAAGAGATATGGCTATAGAGGGAATTTTGTCTAAGATTTCTGACTGTTTTGTTAATGGTGATTTGGTAAACAGGTTGCCTGCTAATGTTAATGTTTGTTTTAAATATATAGAGGGGGAATCTATTCTGCTGCATCTAAATCATGCAGGTATTTGCGCTTCATCAGGTTCTGCTTGTACTTCAGCTTCTTTAGAACCTTCTCATGTACTTCTTGCTATCGGAGTTAAACCTGAAGACGCACATGGTTCTTTGAGGTTATCTTTCTCAGAAGATAATACTGTTGAGGAGGTTGAGTATTTGTTAGACGTACTACCTAAGATTGTTAGTAAGTTGAGAGCAATGTCTCCGTTATATAATTCATTTAAGAAGAAATAGTATGGAAGAGTATAATGATAAAGTGATGGATCATTTTATGAATCCAAGAAATATAGGAGAGATGGAGAATCCTGATGCTGTAGGTGAGGTTGGTAATCCTGTTTGTGGCGATATTATGAGGATATATCTTAAAATCAAGGATAATATTATAACTGATATTAAGTTTCTTACTTTTGGTTGTGGTGCAGCTATTGCTACAAGTAGTATGGTTACTGAGATGGTGAAAGGAAAGAGTTTAGAAGAAGCTGAGAAGGTAACTAATATAGATGTTGCAAAATCTTTGGGTGGTTTGCCACCTGTGAAGATGCATTGTTCTAATTTAGCTCAACAGGCTTTGAAAGCAGCTATTGATAACTATCGTAAGAATGGAAAAGAAAAGAAGTAGAAAACAAAGTGTATTAGTAGGAATGAGTGGGGGAGTGGATAGCTCTGCTGTTGTATTATTGCTTCAATCAAATGGATATGAGGTTGTTGGAGTTACTTTTAGAATGTTCGAATCTAATTGTAATGATTCCATAGATTATGCTATTAATCTTGCTAAGAGGCTTGGTATTAGACATGAGGTTGTTGATTTAACTACTCAGTTCAAAAAGAATGTCATAGATTACTTTCTAACTGAGTATGAGAATGGGAGGACTCCTAATCCATGTGTTATGTGTAATAGGGAGGTGAAGTTTGAGGAGCTAATTAAGTATGCAGATAGTAATGGTATTGATTTTGTAGCTACTGGACATTATGCAAATATTTCAAATAGTGATGGTAGATATTTACTGCAAAGGGCTAAGGATTTATCAAAGGATCAATCATACTTTCTGTATAGACTCACTCAAGATCAGTTAGAGAGGATTCTTTTTCCGTTAGGTAATTTGACCAAGAATGAAGTCAGAGAAATTGTTAAAGATGTTGATTTGAACATTTCTAAGAAAGAGGATAGTCAGGAGGTTTGTTTTGTATGTGATAATGACTATCACTCTTTTGTAAAGAAAAATTCTTCTAAAGAGTTTAAACAGGGAGATATTGTTGACACTCACGGGAATGTTTTAGGTAAACATGATGGTTTGTACAAGTACACTATTGGGCAGAGAAAGGGTTTAGGTATTTCTTCAAACAAGCCTCTTTTTGTAGTAGATATTGATTCAGAAAGGAATACTGTTGTTGTGGGTGATGAAGATGAGTTGTACAGTAAAGAGTTTGAGGTAAAAGATGTTAATTGGATAAGTGTAGATGAGTTAAGCAGTCCTATGGATGTTACTGTTAAGGTTAGATCTGCTGCAAAGGATATTGATGCTGTTATTAGTAAAGGAGAAGAGGATAGGGTTGTAGTCAGACTAAAGGAGAAACAGAGGGCAGTTACTTCAGGTCAATCTGCCGTGTTTTATCAAGGTGATACTGTAGTAGGTGGTGGAGTAATTGTTTAATCACCAACTATATATTTTTCTCCCATAATCCATGTAGGTTACAGTATGATCGAATTCTTAAGCTTTCATTTTTAGATACTGTAAATTCTGCTTTTGGTGAATCTGCAGGTTTTAGATATACCTTTTGTGAATTATCACCATCTATTACCTCAATCCATTCTATGAAGTGAGCTTCCTCCATAGGATGTTCTACTTCCCCGACTTTAACTACGAGCTTTTCTCTTTCAAATGATACTGATGGTAGATGTTTTTCATTTCCTTCTTCCTCTTTTTTCTCTACCATTAAATCCATATTCTTCCTACAGCATACTAATGTACCTGCACCTTCGTGTGTTACTTCTACAATATTTCCACAAATTTCACATTTATATATTTGATGTCTTTCTGTCATATGTTAATGATATTAAAATTATTTCTCTTTAGTATACATTCTCATTTACAAATTAGGAAGATAGGGATAGAATATAATAAGTAGTTAATTTTTAGAAACTAATTTATGAAAAGATTGTATAGATCTGAAGAGAATCAGATGATTGCAGGAGTGTGTGGAGGAATAGCGGAATACTTTGAGATTGATCCCACAATAGTGAGAGTGCTTTATGTGTTTCTATCTATGAGTACAGGAGGTTTCGGCATTTTTATGTATTTAATACTTTGGGCAATCATTCCTTCTAAATCAAGTATTGCTAAGGATTCTGATGATATAGTAAAGGAAAACAGTGCTGAGATGAAAGAAAAATTTGATACATTTGCACAATCAGTAAAGAAAGAGAGTGTTTCTGATACTAAGAAAAAGAGTAAAAAGTAAAGTTTTAATTTAAATTAATATTTTCTGTGCTATGAAGAATAGTAGTAAGATTTTTTGGGGATTACTTTTCATCTTTTTAGGAGGTATTATGTTCCTAGATAGATGGGCATTTATTAACATAGATTTGTTGGATTTAATCTGGAAATTATGGCCTGTGATTTTGATAGTTATTGGTATTGATAGGATTTTGTACAAGAATGCTAGAACAGGTGTTGTTGTTTCCTTAATTGGTTTGTTACTTTTGGCAAATAATCTGTTTGATTTTAATATTTGGATATATTTCTGGCCAATTCTTTTTGTAGTTGCTGGTCTCTACATTATATTAAAGGATGATAAATCATCAGAGGAGAGAGTATCTACTTCTAATGTTTCTACAAAGGATAGGATTAATGAGTCTGCTGTTTTCTGGGGAGTAGAGAAGAGGTTGGTTTCTGATAATTTTACAGGTGGTAAGATTGATGTTGTTTTTGGTGCATATGATTTAGATTTAAGTGAGGTAAAGGTTGCAAAGGGTGGTGCTAAGTTAGAGGTTAATGCTGTTTTTGGAGGAGCAGATATCATTGTTCCTCAAAATTGTAGAGTAGTTACAAATGGTAATGGAGTATTTGGTGGTTGGGATACTAAACTAAAGGAGAGAGATATTGAAAAGCCTGTTTTAGAAATATTTGGTACTGCACTGTTTGGTGGAGTAGATATTAAGGAGACTAAAAGTAAGAAGTGTTGT
The DNA here is from genome assembly GCA_050943415.1 of Candidatus Dojkabacteria bacterium. Classification (GTDB taxonomy): domain Bacteria; phylum Patescibacteriota; class Dojkabacteria; order SC72; family SC72; genus UBA5232. Next base: position 11,420 of record JBMNPD010000001.1, on the reverse strand, counting down.
TAAATGTTCTCTATGATTGGTTGAGTTTCATCTCGATGAGCTATGACTACTGTTCTCTTCCAATCTGTACCTGCAGGATAGCATGTCATGAGTGTTAGTGTATCTTTTGTGTCATAGTTGCCTAAATATTTTGTTTCTGTTTTGTCTACTATTTTTACTTCTGATACTAAATATTTGTAGATTTTACCTTCATAGCTTACATATATTTCATCATCTTTCTTAAGTTCATTAAGTAGGTAGAAATATACATCGTATTTTCTTCTTTCATAGAAGTTTACTGCTGAGTGAGCAAAAAGAAATACGTTACCACTAACATTAGGTGTGTATGTACCTCTTGCATGGGCTACACCTCTTTCTAGGGCTTTAATGTATTCATTCTCATCATATGGAGAGATATTTTTTACAACTTTACTGTTAGATTTAATTTTAGGGATATACAATCCAAAGCTAAAATCGAGAGATACTTGCTCTGTTTCTGTAGTAACATTCTTTGTTACTTCGCTATCGTTTTTAGCAATTGTGACATTCGTAGTGGATGGAGCAGGGGATCTGTATTGGGAAATATATGCTTTAATTACTGGGTAGTATGTAGCTACAAGGACAGAAAGACCTACTAGGAGTAGGAGTACTCCTAGTAGTATCTTTTTATTTATCTTACCTTTCTCTTTTGACATATTTATATATACCACCAACTAGGACAAGAAGTCCAGCTATCCAGAGGTACCAGTATTTCTTGAATATTGATACTTTCTTTGATTCTTCTTCTGCAGTATCTTCTGATTCTTGTGTTTCTGCATCACTCTTTTCAACATCTGTATTTTCTGTCTCTTCGCCAGTAGTATCTGTATCTCCCTTAACCTCTGCATCTTCTAATCCTGTTGTATCCTTTGCCGTTGTTCCTGATGTTGTCATAGAGATAGCACCTGCCACCTGTCCTGTTTGAGTAGTTGTTGTTCCTGCTTTTTCTACTACAGTAATAACTTCGTTATCTGAAATGATAGGGGAGAGATTACCGTAAGCATCTACTGCTCTTAAAGCGTAGTAATATGTTTTTCCTGATTCTGCTGAGCCATCTGTCCAAGTATATGTGGTATTTGGAAGAACAGTCATACTATGTACTAATGTTGAAGCGTTTGCAGTAAATGATACTTTTTCTGATCTAAATATCTGGACATGTTTTGTAATACCATCATTTGCAGTTTTGAAAGAAAGAGTATTTCCTGTTTTTGAGTAATCTAGGACAGCTTGTGGCTTCTCAAGATTTACAGTTACTTCCACAGTATCAGAATCTTTTTCTTCTCCACCTACTGTAGCTTTAACATAATATTTGTAGGTACCACTTGCTTTTACATCTACTAAGCAATTTCCTGTTGAAGCATTTACTGTTTGGAATGGAGTAGGTTTACCTTCCTCAAAACATTCTACTTTAACAGCTTCAGGACTTGTAGACATAGCTACAAAGCCTATCTCAAATTTAGAGATGTTAGTAGGTGTTTTTGGTTGTTCTATCTTTACATCTAAATATTCTGCTGCATGTACATAGAATGGTAGGAAGAGTAGGGATGCAACTGCTGTTAGTAAGCTAAGTTTTAATGAACTCTTTCTTTGTTTTTTGCTACCAAACATAGCTATTAGTAAACCTACGAGCATAGTTATTAATCCTCCTAATGTTAGATATGTACTTGCTCCAGTGCTAGGTAGTCTAACTATTGTAGATGCACCTAATACTTCTCCTTCTTCGATTTCATCAGGAGCAATTACTTGTACTTTAGTTCCTACGAATGGTGTATCTGCACCTGTACTTACATTTCCAAGGACATTGCTGTTTGCTAATGATACTCCTTTTACCCATGCAATATCTGGATATGTACCTGGATCTTGGGTTAAGGAGATAGTTGTTGTGTATTTCAAGATTACTATTTCTCCTTCTTCCATATTACCTAGTGTCCATTTTGCATAATCTGTACCATTGTATGTAGGTTCTACTGTCGTAATTCCAGTAATATCTCCTCTTACTGAAGAAATTGCACTCCATGTACCACTGTTGTAGTCAAATCCTGCTGGTGCGAGATCAAATACTTCAACATTGTTTAGAAGATATTTACTCTCATTATCTTCATCTTCTGGTGCTGTTACTGTTATTGTGTATGTAACCTGGTCACCTGCGTACTTAGCTGTTGCTGCATCATTCTCTTTTTCAATCTCTAGGAGTGGTTCAATTACTTCATTTAGACATACAAATTCTAATGTTTCTCCATTTCCTACAGTATAATCTTGATCTTCTTCTCTTGGATAACAACCCAATGCTCTGTATCCATTTGGTACATTGATTTCTTCAGGATTGTATTCACCTGCATCAAGATTTGTGAATTCAGCTACTTTAGGATCTTCCTCAGTATCAGTAATCTTCTGTGATTCAGTATCACTGTCTACCTTAACTTCGAATTCGTCTGATGAGTATATGTCTGTATCACCATATACTACATCTTTGTATATCTTAATTGTTCCAGGTAATGCTGTATTTGTTATAGTACATACAACATCATCTGTCGCTGCAAGTTTAAGTGTAGAACCTACTAATTCACCTCCTGTACAACTCCAAGCGCTTGGTTCAAATTGACTCATGTATTCACCTGTTTCAGAGAGTGAATATTCTTCTCCTGCTTTTACAAATTCAAACTTATCTGTATCACCTGCATAGCTGATACCTTCGTCATCTTCTGTTTTTGCTGATAGTGTCCAATCTGCTGCAGTGATTGTCTCGTCTGAATTGTATTTATGTACAACTTTCTTTACTAATTTCAATGATGGTACTGGTGTTAGTTTAATCTCTTCTTCATCACTATCTTCTGCTTCATTCTCTTCATTATCTTCTACAGTTGCTGTAAAGATATTCTTGTGAGATGTTGCTGCATTTGGATCTCCTGGTGTAGTAGGGTCAATTGTAAATGTTTGTTTGAATTCACAACTCTTTCCTGCTTCTAACTCTATTCCAACTTTACAATCATCATCTCCTGTTAAGGTTCCAAATACGTCATCTTCCAATGATGTTATTGTTACTTTCTCTAATCCTGTATTTGTAACTTTGTATGTGAATTCCACTTCTCCACCTGTTTCTGGAATTTCAGTAACACCTGCTGTCTTTAGTACTTCAACTGATGGTTTTTCATCTGTAAATGTAATTGTTTGGTCATCACTATCATCAGTTTTATTTCCTTCCTCATCTTTTGCCTCAACTGTAAATTTGTTGTAGTGGTCTGGACCAGAGTAATCTCCACTAATCTTCTTGGTTAATGTAAATGAACAGGTTGCATTAGGTGCTAATTCTGTTCCAACTTTACAATTATCATTACCTGATAATGTGCCAAAAACTGTATCAACTAAAGAGAGAATTGTTACAGTATCTACTTTACTTGTATTCTTTACTGTAAATGTAAAGATTACATCTTCTCCTGTTTCTTTTACTGATGTCTTATCAGCATTCTTAGTTACTTCAATTGTTGGTTCATGATCTATACCTGTATTGGTAATTGTACATGTTTTCTCTTCACCAACATTTATTGTTCCAGAGCAATCTTTACTATATGAAGCTGTGTAGTTTTCTGTATCTTCTTCCTCAGTTACTTTATATTCACCTGCATTCAAAGTTACTATTACACCTTCTTCTGAGCCTTGGAAACTAGGTTCTGATACTTTTTCTCCATCTACCATTATCTTAAAATCTTCTGCTTTCTTTGTACCATCATTTCCTTCATTATCTACATGCTTTACTATTGTTAGTTTAGGAGCAATATCATTATTTACAATTGTACATACGGTAGATTGATTTAATCCTAATGTTATTTGATTGTTTTCATCAACTGTAACATTGTTTGTACAACTCCATTTACCTGCCTCGTACCCTGATACATCTACTCCTGTTTTTCCTACCTCACCTAATGTGTATGTACCTGCCTTGAAGTTACTACCACTTGTAGCACCTCCATCTCCTGAAATTGGGGTAGGACCTGTAGCTGATAATGTCCAATCTTTAGGTCCTAATGTACCTCCGTTGTCATTAGTTACTGATTTAACTAATTTAAGGGTAGGAGCAATGTCATCATTTGTAATTGTACAGGTTACACTCTGACCCTCTACTAAAGTAAATGGGTGAGTAATTTCATTTCCTGTCTTATTATCCTTACAACTCCATTCTCCTTCTTTGTAATCAGGATGATCAATCTCTGTTAGTGTATATTTTGTATTAGATTGTACTTTTGGAGTAGAAGCATAAGTAAAGGTATATTGTCCGACGCCTCCTGTCCATGGTTTAAATTCTAATTTTTCCTTATTTAACCTAATATCAAAATCATCTGCTGTTGCTTTACCTCCATTATCATTAATAACTTCTTTAATTACTGTTAATCCTGCTGGTCTATCAGTATTTGTAATACTACAAATTGCTTCTTGACCAATTCCTAATGTGATTACATTACCTTTTAATGAACCTGTTCCTGTACAACTCCAATCACTTGCATCATATCCTAATACACCTTTTTCAGAAAGAGTATATGATCCTGCTTGGAATGTCTCACCACTTACTACATCATTATCTCCTTCAGCACCTTTTCCTGACAATGCTACTACTTCCCCTTGTTTTGCATAGAGTGTCCAATCTGATTCTACTTTGTTCCCACCATATTTATTTAAAACTATCTTGTTTAATGTTAGTTTTGGTGCAATATCGTTATTTGTAATTGTACAAGTTGCATTCTCAGCCAAACCTAATGTGATTGTATTACCATCCAATGTTCCTTTATCACATTTCCAACCCTCAGAAGCATAACCTGCAACTGTTGATTCACTTAAGACATAACCAACTCCTGCTTTGACAGTATGTACTGTTCCTGCATCACCGAGATTACTAAATTCTTCTGTTCCTGCTTTTGCTGTTAATGTCCAATCCTTTGCTTCTAATTTACCACCATTATCATTAGTTACTGATTTAACTAACTTAAGGGTAGGAGCAATATCACTATTTGTAATTGTACAAGTCTTGTTATCTCCTGGAAGTAAAGTAATCTTTCCTTCTGCACTACAATCTCCACCCCAAACTGATGCACTATATCCTGGTAGCTGATCTTCGCTTACAGTATATTCTGTGTTTGCATTTACGCCTGTAGCAACACCACTATCAACTTTTGTATTTCCAATGTAAAGATTGAAGTCTGCTACTTTCTTATCTCCACCATGATTATTTGCAACTGTCTTAACAAGTTTAAGTGTTGGCTGAATATCACTATTAGTAATAGTACATTTTGTACTTTGACCTAATCCTAATGTTATCTGATTGTTTTCATTAACTGCAATATTGTTTGTACAACTCCAATCACTTGCACTATATCCAGTAACATTTCCACTTTCACTTAATGTATATGTACCTACTTTGAAATCATTACCACTTGTTACACCACCATCTCCTGAGATTGTTGTTGGACCTGTTGCTGTTAATGTCCAATCTGTTGCTTTTGCATTTCCTCCAAACTTGTTATTTACTTCTTTAATCAACTCTAAGGAAGGTGCTTTATCATCATTTACTATTTTACATACAGTAGATTGATTTAATCCTAGTGTTATCTGATTATTTTCATTCACTACAATATTGTTTGTACAACTCCATTTACCTGCCTCATATCCTGATACATCAACACCTGTCTTTCCTATTTCGCTTAATGTATATGTACCTGCTTTGAAGTTATCTCCACTGGTTGCACCTCCATCTCCTGAGATTGTTGTTGGACCTGTTGCTGTTAATGTCCAATCTGTTTTACTTAGTGTACCACCGTTATCATTATTAACTTCTTTTACAAGAGTTAATGATGGCTTGTTGTCATTATTTGTAATCTTACATACAGCTTGACCACCATGAGGAACTACAATATTTGTACAATTATTATATGTAGTTGTATATCCATCACTGTCTGCCTCAGGTTCTGTAACAGTGTAGGAGAGACCTGCATATCTTGTATATTCATTTCTTCCTTTAAGTACATCATCTCCATTCTGAGTAAATTGAATTGGATTCTCACTTCCTATCTTGAATGAAAAGTCTGTAGCTTTCTTACTACCACCATTATCATTAATCACTTCTTTTTCAATTATTAACTTTCCTAAGTTCCTTGCATTTCTATATGTACATACTACATCTTCACCTGATTCTAAATTGATTTTAGCTGTATCCCCCGTAATGGTAATTCTATTATCTGCTGCACCTGTACAAGTTAATGAAACAAAATGATAATGGGCTGGGCCATCTGTTTCATTAATTGTATATGTACCTGGTTCTAACTTATTCTTAGTTGTTCCTGTTTTTCCTACAGTTACATTATTGAGTGTCCAATTCCATTGATCTGAACCTATTACATCAACATCATCATCTAAATCCCCATCGCCGTTACTATCAACATTCTTTTTTACTGTAATACTACCTAACTTTACATTTACAAAGTTAACCTCCTCATTCTCACCCGCACTTAACTCTACAACCTTACTATCACCAACTAAAACTATCCAACCTGTTTCCATTTGTTCTACAACTTTATATGTACCTGGTAGTAAATTAATAAATGAATATTTACCATCTGTACCTGTTGTTGTTTTCTCCTCTCCTTCATCCCATACACCATTACCATTTGCATCTATGAAAATAGTCCAACCTGAAACTGGTGTTCTATCGTTTGTTGTATCTGCTAATCCATCAGCATCTACCCATTTATGACCAAATATTGAACCATACTGTACATTATTAAATGTACAAGTAATATTCTCTCCTACAGAGAGATTAATTGCTGAAACTGGACTGCCATCAGAACATGTAGCACTTGTCAACTTCCAATCTGATGGTACTGTTTCTGCGACTGAGTATGTTCCTGCCTTAAGATTTTTAAATTCTTTACTTGGATTAGAAGTATCTGAATTATCTATCAATGTAAATCCTGACAATCCATCTCCTGTTGTAGTGAAAGTAAATTCTTGATTACTACTTGGTGTTGCATCCTTAACAATAGTTAATGAACCGTATTTAGTATTAGTTATTGTACATTCTTTATTCTCTCCTTTCGCAACTGCAATATTGTTACAAGTATTCTCTTTCATTAACCAACCATCAGGAAGAGTATTCTCCTGAACAGAGTAGGTACCTGGATATACTGTAAAGGTATGTGAAGAGTTACTTGATATTGTACCTGTACTACTATTTAAAAATGTAGGTGCACCAGTAACTGATGGTGTACCTGAACCTGTTATACCAAACTGAGCAGAATCTCCTGTAGGTATGGTTACCTTATTTACTTTCAAAGTTCCTGTAGGAATTGTACAGTTGTTATTGTAAACAGATTGTCCATACGCATCCCAGTTTTTACCAGGATATGTTCCTCCATAATAAGTGAATGGGGGGATGATATCATCCCATTTTCCCTGAATTCCTGGATACCAAACTCTAGGAGGATTATTTCCATGATGTGAGTCATGTCCCTGAACATCTCCTGTCATACTTGCCTGCGCATTATTATATGGATTTTGATGACTATCTGTTGCATGACAAATTCGAATTTTCTTAACACCTGTATAGTTTGCTTTGTCGTTTGCTGTAACAGTTCCTCCTGTATGAGTTCCAACAACAGTACCTGTATTTGTATAAAGTCCTAATATTGCAGTATGAGTTCCAACACTATTACATGTCATTTTTGCACCTGCTTCTAATTCTGTTGCTGGACATGAAAGACTCACTCCTTTATCATCAGTTACCGTTATATTTGTTAATTTGACATTTCCTGTATTTTGAACGTCATATTTAAATTTAATCTGATCACCTTCTCCTACATATATTCCTGGTGCTGTATCTGCATCATGCCAAACATCTGCTTGACCTTCAACAACTGCAGCAACATATTTTTCAATTGAAATAGCTGGTTTCTCAACTAAAACAGAACTTAAACGACCTACTAAGTATGCAACATTATTTTTCTCTTCTTCTGTTACAAATTTACTAAGTGTAGTACCATTAGGATATGATTTTTTAAAGCCATCTATCTTCAATGTATATTTCATATCTCCAATTGTGTAGACCTCTTCTCCATAACCTCCATTTGGAAAAGTGATTATGTCATCACAAGGAGTATTACTGATCTGGTTGTCTGTACCATAATAATCACAACTACTTAAACGAGAGTAATTTCTTGTTTCTTCAATATCGAAATTATATGAGAATGTAGGTGATGGAGTGATTACTGGGTTAGAAAAGTTCAAGGTAACTTTAAGTGTAGCCCCATTAGCCGAAGTTCCTGAATATGTTGCCCAGTTAAAGTGAGTGAAATCACCTATTAAAAATGTTTCGTTAGCATTAAAATTGGTTACTCCTTTACCATCAAATCTTAAGCCACTTCTTTTACCTGTATTTACAGGATTTCCCCATCTAATCTCGTTCGTATTAAGCGGAGAGTGTGTTAGACCTGGCCCTCCTGTTACACTTGTCCAAATACCACTAGTACTAGATAGGGTATATGGCCCATCAGCTGCTGCTACCTTAGTTATCTCCCCATCTGTATCTCCAAAGATACTATGGATAGACAATATGGAAGGTGTAAAGGAATATAAAATAAAGAAGAGTGAAAATGAAGTCCTTAAGAGTGACTTCAAAAATTTGCGTGTACTTCTTTTCATATATATATAATTAAATTTATATATCAATTAAATTTTTATTATATAAGAGTAAGATATTACAAGTTAAAATACTTACTCATATACTTCCCTAGTATTATACTATAGTATGTAATAAAAATGCAACCCATAGTTTATATAAATATACATCTTTAAATTCACCAACCCTTGTGTTAAAATCCCCTCTGTTATGCAAAATTCACAACAAAATCTAAGAAACATCGCCATAATCGCACATGTAGACCACGGTAAAACTACCTTGGTAGATGCGTTCATGAAGCAAACACACCTCTTTAGAGATAATGAAGAGGAAATGACTCAAACACAAATACTAGATGTAGGTGAATTAGAAAAAGAGAAAGGTATAACCATAAATGCAAAAAACATATCTGTTAGATACAAAGGTGTAAAAATAAATATCATTGATACACCTGGTCATGCTGACTTTGGAGGTGAAGTAGAACGAACACTAAATATGGCAGATAGTTGTCTACTTTTAGTAGATGCCAAAGAAGGTACTATGCCACAAACTAAATTCGTCTTAAAAAAAGCTTTAGAAAGAGGACTAAAACCTGTAGTTGTAATTAACAAGATAGACAAGAAGTTAGCAAATATTCAAAAGACAATATCTAAAATACAAGACCTGTTTCTTTCTTTAGCTACTAATGAAGAACAACTAGAATTTCCAATATATTATGCAATATCAAGAGAAGGTAAGGTATGGAAAGAACTACCTACTGGAGATTTAACAGTACCAAACAGTATAGATGGAGATCTTACTCCAATATTAGATGAGATTGTAGAGAATCTACCTGCACCTAGTGGAGACTGCAACAAACCTTTCCAAATGTTAGTTACATCAATAGAGTACAATGAGCATCTAGGTAGATATCTAATTGGAAAGATCGCTAATGGTAGTTTAAAGGTAGATGATCCAATTGTTTTGGTATCAAACAGAGAGGATTTTGAAAAGAAACAGGGTAGGGTAAAAGAAATTTTTGTTAAGGAGGGTATGCATTGGGAGAAAGTTAATCAGGCATCTACGGGTGAGATTATAGCTTTGACAGGTATAGATAGTACAGATATTGGAGCAACTGTATGTGCCCTTGATAATCCTAATCCACTTCCAGAGATTAGTATGACTCCTCCATCTGTTAGAGTTAAGTTTTCTGCTAATACATCACCTTTTACTGGTAAAGAGGGAGATTTTGTTACAGCTAAGCAGTTACAACAGAGGTTAGAACAAGAGAAGAAGTTAAATATTAGTTTAAAGATAGAGAGTAAAGGTGGTGATGGACATTTTGTTTCTGGTAGAGGTGAATTACAGTTAGCAATATTAGTAGAGCAGTTGAGAAGAGAGGGTTATGAGTTTGAACTAAGTAAACCTGAAGTCATATTACAAAATATTGATGGCGTTGATTGTGAACCTCTTGAAGAGTTGTATATCGATGCTCCAGAGGAGTATTTAAGTGTGATAACTCAGGAAGTGAACGAAAGGAAAGGCAATTTGATTAATATAGAGACAGATGAGGGTAACAACAGGTTTACCTTTAATATACTTACTAGAAACTTAATTGGTTTACACAGAGTTCTAATGAATGAGACTAAGGGTACTGCTGTAATGAATAGCTTTATTGTAGATTATGTACCGTATACTAAGAGTAATGAACTGTTTAGAAAGGGAGTAATCATTTCTTCAGAGACTGGTACAGCTGCTGCGTATTCTCTAATGACAATACAGGAAAGAGGTAAGTTGTTTATAACTGGTTCTACTGAAGTATATGAGGGTATGATAATTGGAATAAATAATCATGAGAATGATTTAGATGTTAATCCATGTAAAGAGAGACATAAAACAAATGTGAGAATGTCACATGCTCAGGTTACAGAGATAGCACTAAAGACTCCTATACAGTTAACTATAGAATACGCTCTCTCTTTTATTAACAATGATGAATTAATAGAGGTAACACCAAAGAGTATTAGACTAAGAAAGAAACTTCTTACTAGTACTGAAAGAATATGGTCTAAGAGAGAAAATCTAACTGCATATGCAAAACAACAACTTGAAAAAGTAAAATCAGAGTCGTAGAATCCAAGAATGAGTAAAGAAGAAATAATAGATATTGTTGATGAAAATGATAAAGTAATTGGTCAACTTCCTAAACGTGTTGTGCACTCAAAAAAGGGAATTCTACACAGAGAGATAGGAGTTGTGGTTGTAGATAACAATAATAGAGTTCTTCTACAACAAAGAAGTTTTAAGAAGAAACTTTTTCCTGGTGAATGGACTGTTAGTGCAGTAGGGCATGTTCCTGCAGGGTTAACTCCAGAGGAAGCTGCTCACAAAGAATTAAGTGAGGAATTAGGAATTGATACACAACTTACATTTATAGAAAAAAGAAAATACATTTCAGGAGACCATATATCATTCGGCTATCTTTTCAAAGGTACAGTTAATGAAGATGTAAAGATAATTATCAATAAACAAGAAGTAGAACAAGCTAAGTTTGTTTCTAAAAAAGAGATATTAAAAATGGAAGATGAAGGATTGATTGACTATCATACAAGGGAAACTCTTTCAAAGTTTTATTTGTATGAATACCACCAGCGCAATGCTGGTGGTATCTATCCTGCAGGCTGAATCGCCTGCTATACCTAATGGAATCGCAATGTTGGTTGAACATCTTTCAAACGTTTACCGTGAGAATTGATATACTTCT
>JBMNPD010000028.1:0-6149 GCA_050943415.1 Candidatus Dojkabacteria bacterium | reverse complement strand
AGTACTGTTACAGAACACACATTTATACTTTTTTTCATCTCATATCCCCCATTGAAGTTAATTCTAGTGTGTTCTAACACAACAAACTAGCATTTTCAACTGTCAATTTCCGAACGGTGCCTTTTTTCATCTCATATCCCCCATTGAAGTTAATTCTAGTGTGTTCTAACACAACAAACTAGCATTTTCAACTGTCAATTTCCGAACGGTGCCAATACCGCTACGGGGAATCGAACCCCGGTTTGCAGGATGAAAACCTGCTGTCCTAGACCACTAGACGATAGCGGCATAATCGAGACATTCTACTATAATAGTGTTCTTTTGTGAAGAACAATCTAGAGAATAGGTTTTTCTTTTGCTAACTGATTAAGCAGTTGTTGCTCTTCTGCAAATGTAGCTCTTTCGAAAATACCTAACTCTCTGTTATATACATACCTTCTTTTACATTTACACTCTACCATATATCTATTGTCAGAAAGACTTCCTAACTTTTTTGCATTCTCTAATCTATGTGTACAACCTACACATAAGTTTCGTTCTAGAAGTACTTCTTGAAATGGTCTTATTATTTTTTTTAACATATATTTATTATCTAGTTTAAGAGTGCCGAGGAGAGGACTCGAACCTCCACGGGGATTTCGCCCCATATGCTCCTAAGGCATACGTGTCTGCCAATTTCACCACCTCGGCATTCAATGTAAGTATTTTACTAAATTATTGGAAATTTTAACAGGTTACTGTTGAAAAGAATGACTGAGCCTATAGTTGTGTGGTATAATCAAGTGTTGAAAAGAGTGGAACATTGTTCTCTCGTTTTTTCAAAAAATAGCTCGTTATAAGGAGAATAAAATGAAACTTTTAGAGTCTTTTGTTTTAGGAATTTTATCTATTCCTTTATTTCTTATTAGTTTGTTTATAAAATTAATATTGTTTGACATTCCAGAGGTCTCTAAGAAGATTTTTGCGATTATTAGAGGACCTGTTCCTCTAAGCAAAATAACTGAGAAACCTGTAAAATATCTTATGGAATGGATGGTCATCGGAGGGACAATAAGTAATGAAAGATTTCTAGTCCCTAAGAATATGCCAATATTTTTCCCAAATGGGGATTATTATACGAAAGAAAATATTGGCAGGCTTGAGAAAGAGCTTGAGGTTGGATTAAAAATTCGTATGCATCAACTTGAAGGTAAACCGATAGAAGAATTAAAAAAGGAACAGGAATCCGCAGCTATGCGGTTTGCCTACAAATTGAGCGATAATCAAGGTTGTGAAGTTTATGTTGCTTCGTCCAAACCTTGGTTAAAAAGAGGAAATAGAAGTTTTTTTAAAGGCTATTTCTTTTAACCTGTAATCTTTTTATAGCTATTTAAAACCTGAAAGAACTAATTATATATATTTGTAATAATATATTTACTTAGTTTGAGTAAGGTTTTTGTTTTTTATTACAAAATAATGGCATAACATAAAATGTTTTTTAGTTAAAAACTACTATGCGACCTATAGCTATATGGTATAATTGGCTCTTGAAAGAATGGAACATAGTTCCTTCGTTTTCAAAACAATAGCACATTAAAAGGAGGAGAAGATGTCAAAATTGTGTTCTGTTTTTGAGAAATTATTCATAAAATTGTTATCTTTGGTTACATGGATAATTTCCTATTGTCGAGTCTTGATTGAGCTTATACGAGGTATAAGGATGGAGTATAAAACTCCTATTACCATATCAGAACTTTTGGAAAACAAAGAGAAGTTTCTAGGTAAATTTATAACGGTGGAAGGAAACTATATTCATCCTAGTTATATTTATATCCCAGAAGGTCTTTGTCTACTTAACGGTGATGACAAAGATTTTGCTCGTCAGGAAGAAATAAATATTTACTGTTGGAGAGATGATGAGTTGCAATTAGTAGAAAAAGTCCCTCGTGATAAGTTTCTTAACATGAAGACAAAAACATTTTTATATCCTGTCTATATCTTGGAAGATACATATGAGAAGAAAAAGATGGTAGTATCATCTAAAATTCCTTGCAAATATAATCTTGGGAAAGGGAAGATCTATTATCGTGGCTTTTTACATGATTATCCCAACTTACCTCTTTCTGAATGATGCTATTTAAAACCTGAAAGAACTAAATATATATATATTTGTAATAATATATTTACTTAGTTTGAGTAAGGTTTTTGTTTTTTATTACAAAATAATGACATTATATAGTGTAGAAATTATGCGAAACCTATAGTGCTGTGGTATAATATACTGTTGAAATAATGGAATTTAGTTCCTTATTTTTATCAACAAAGAGTAGCGCATTAAAAAAGGAGGATTAAATGTTAGATCTCAAAACTCTGCTTCAAGCCATGTTAATTTATAAAGCATGGCCAATAATTAAGGTTATAATTATTGGTATTGTTGTTGCTATTCTTCTAGGAGGAGGAACAATAATAGAAAAAGCAATAAGAAAAATGAAGAGGAGAAGACAAAAATAAAAAATTTTTAATGGCTATACTAAGCCTGGAAACTAATTCATTTATTTTTCAGGCTTTTTCCTTTGTAAATCAAAAGAGTATGGAACTTTAAATGAAATAAATCTATTCACCACTCTCACTACCAAATACATCACCATATATCTTTACACAACCATTCTCTGTATATTTTGCATTCTTGAGAACCTCTTCTTGAGAAAGTGTCTTACCAGGAATATCTTCTCTTAAATCTTTAAACTTCATATGACCTTTCATAGGTTTTATACCTTTTGTATCTACCTCTTTTAGTACGTTCATAGAATCAACTATACCCTCCATCTGAGGTGTAAACTCTTTTATCTCCTTATCTGTAAGGGCAATACTTGCTGATTCTGCTATTTTTTTAATATCTATCTTCATTTGTTTAATTCTTTTTCTAAAATAACTTTAACATCATTAGGATTAGCAGTACCCTTAGTAACCTGCATAACCTGACCAAGTAGATAACCAATACTAGCTAACTTACCACTCTTGTAATCACTAACAGCTTTCTCATTCTTTGCTATTACATCTCTAACTATATCCTCAATATTACCACTACTACTCTCTCTCTCTTTCTCCATCTTCTCAATCTCTTTCTTGATATCCAAACCATTCTCAATTCTCTCTAGAAGTATCTCTTCTGCTCTGTTCTTTGTAAATACTTTGTTCTTAAATGCCGTTATTAACATAGCTAATTCAGAAATCTCTACATCAATCTTCTCATTCTCTTTACCTAACTTGTTGTTAATCGCATATACTGTACCCATTAACCAGTTAGAAGCTTCTTTAGCTGCTTCCTTCTCATCCATATGTTTACTTAATTCTTTCTGTAACTGCTCGAAATACTCTGCACTCTCTCTTGAAACTGAGATGACCTCTGCAGAGTACTGAGGAAGATCCCAATCTTTCATGTATCTTTCTACTTTCTCATCAGGAAGCTCTACTAACCTCTCTGCAATCTTCTTAATCTCTTCATCAGAAACATCTATGATTGGAATATCAGGATCAGGCATGTATCTGTAGTCATCTGCACTTTCCTTACTTCTCTGGAACTCTGTTACACCTTTCTCGGCATTCCAACCTCTTGTTTGTTGTTTCAACTCTTCACCATCCTCTATCTGCTTAATCATTCTCTCTACCTCATACTCAATTGCTTTCTCTACTGCAGTAATTGAACCAATATTCTTAACCTCTGTCTTAGGATTTAGTTTGTAATCACCAATTGGTAATATCTTTCCATCTTTCATCTCCCATTTACCTTTTTCTTGTACAGAAATATTCGGTTCACATCTCATCTGACCTTTCTCCATATCTGCATCAGAGATACCTAGGTATCTAGCAATCTGTCTAATTCTTGTTGCATACTCCTTTGCATCTTTAGCATTTTTAATACATGGTTTAGTAACAATCTCTATCAGAGGAACACTAGATTTGTTGTAGTCGATTAGGGTATACGCTCTGCCGGTCATACTCTCCGTATGGTGTGTAGATTTAGCAACATCTTCCTCTTGGTGAATTCTTTCAATTTCTACAATAGTACCGTTAGGAAGAGATACTTTACCGTTTGAACATAGTGGTCTCTTACCCTGACTAATCTGGTATCCCTTTGGTAGGTCGGGGTAGAAGTAATGCTTCCTATCAAAATGTATCTCATTATCTATCTTACACTTGGTAGCTAACCCCATTAGAATACATAGCTCTATGGCATGTTTGTTTACTGTGGGTAATGCACCGGGCAGACCTAAACATACAGGACATACATGAGTATTTGGCTCCTGTTGGAAGTATCCAGTAGGGCATGAACAGAACATTTTTGTCTTTGTTTTAGTCTGTACGTGTATCTCTAAACCGATGATTACATCATACTTTTCATTAATATTCATGGTGACAATATTATCAATTTTATTCTGATTATTCAATAACTATATCGTCTTTTGTTTTACCGTAATTTCTATTTAATATGTAAAACGTACCTCTTCCTTTACCTTTTTGTAGGATATATTTCTTCTGTAACATATCTTGTAGATCTCTGTAAGAAGTCATAAAGGACATTCCCATCATCTTTGTTAAATCACTTCTAGTTATTTTTTGATTAATTGTTAGGTAATCAATTATCTTTATCTGCCTAGCATTTAGATGTAGTTCTAGATCTCCTTGTTTCTTTACTTTCTTAATATATGTCTCTTTTATTTCGTTAGCTATCTCAACTGTTGTTTTAGATATTGTATAGAGGAATGCTTCTAGGAATATTGTTAGATCTAGTTTACCTTTTGACATTTTAAATGCAGAGAGTATGTCTTCTGATATGTTGTTTACAGATTTAAATATGGGGAGCATATTGTTAGGATTGTATCCATACTTCTTTGCTACTGTTTCTACAACAAGTAGTGAAGTTATTTGGTTACCTGCTGTAAATGGTGCTTTGTCTATGAATTCGTAAAGTAGCACTCCCATTTTTATTAACTTGTGATTTGTATCTTTACCGTTCTGTATCCATTCGAAAACTTCATTGAAGTATGATACTGGATCTAGGTTAGGGTAGAAGTCTCTACATTTGTACCAGTTGTCATATATTTCGTTTGGTTTTTCTGAGAATGTTCTAACACTACCTATTTCTGTATCATCAACTATGTCTTTTGTTATGAGTCTGTTAATGTGGGTTGCTAACTCCATTGATGTTCGTAGTGAACTAGCATCGTTGTATGAATTGACGAAGTCTTTTACATTTCTGAAGTTTGTAAATATTTTCAACTTCTTTTTCTCTGAAGGCATTTCTTGACCTCTCTGTATACTTAATGCTTTGTTGTAACCGATGGGGTATGAGATTAGTTCTCCAAGGCTCTCTATATCGTCTGTAGCTAATTTTTCTAGTATTGGTGTCATGTATTTCTCTGGAAGTGGGTTGTATCTCATATCGTTAAGTGCAATTTCGTACTTAATGATGTAATGAAGCATTAGGTTTGTTAATGTGTATTTTGGTGTTTTCATAGTTTTAACAGAAGCTGGTAGTTGGAGTCGAACCAACGACCTGTCCCTTACGAAGGGAATGCTCTACCAACTGAGCTATACCAGCATTCGTAACAGGAATTGTAACAAAGAGGTTATGGGAAATCAATGGGATATTTTGTAGTATAATATTTTGATTACAATAAATAAAAGGTATGTTAGATAACGGTTATATTTTTGCAAAAGATAATAAAAGGGTGTTTCTTAACAACAGTTTAGGATGTTTAGGACAATGTACGTACTGTTATTTACCTAGACTAGGATATAGTAACAAAAAAATTAAAAAAGAGACTATATCAGCAAGAGAATTGATACAAACTTTAGTAAAAAGTAAAATAAATATAAATGAGAATACCTTAATAACACTTGGTTGTTATTCTGAATGTTGGGATGATTACAACAAGAAGGAAACAGTAGATTTACTCAAGTATTTTCTAAAAAGAGGTAACCAGATTCAGTTGTCTACTAAAAAACAAATAAGAAAAGAAGAACTTTTAGAAATAATTCCTTTAATTAAATATTACGGACAATTAGTTATATTTGTAAGTTCAGCAACAATATCTAAACAGGAAATATTTGAAAAGAATACTACAAATGTGAAAGATAGATTTAAAAATTTTATGTTATTAAACGAT
>JBMNPD010000007.1:0-30880 GCA_050943415.1 Candidatus Dojkabacteria bacterium | reverse complement strand
GCCCTTTGATGTTATACTAAAATCACAGGATAGTCATAATTGGCTCCGCGACCAGGACTCGAACCTGGAACCGAACGGTTAACAGCCGTTTGCTCTACCATTGAGCTATCGCGGATCAATGATGCGACACTATTATATATACCTTAAAGAATTTCTGCAACAGTTTGTATATATTCCAATATCAATATATCATATTAATATATCTAACTTTATAACAAACACTATGTTAGAGGATAAAATCAAAATTTCCTTTGTAGGAATGGAACCTACAGAAGCCCTAAAAGAGTATGTAAAGGAGAAAGTGTCCAAACATACCAATCTCTTAGATGATGTAACATCAATAGAGATATTCCTTAAACAAACAAAATCAAACAAAGGAGTTAGTAATGATTTTAGAATAGATATGAATATAACACTACCGGAAACGAGAATAAGGGTAGAGGAGAGAGGAGAGAATATGTATGCCAATATTGATTTAGCATCAGATACATTAGGTAGAAGATTATCTAGATACAATGAAATGAAAGGACAATGGAGTGGAGAGAAACCATGGAAGATAATAGAGGCCGAAGCAGAAATGGAAATGCTTGGAGATGATGAAGAGGTAACAGATACATCATATGTTCCTAAAATATCAAGAAGAAAGACAATGGACGATATGAGACCTTTAGAAGAAGCAGAAGCTATAGAAAGAATGGAAATGGCAGGGTATGACCAATATCTATTCAGAAACAAAAGTACAGACAAAATTACAATGATTTACAGAAGAATAGATGGAGGTTACGGTTTAGTAGAACCTCAAGATTAAAATAACTTTTCTTTTAGAAACAGAAACCCCGCTTAAGCGGGGTTTTCCTTATGCTATGTACAACAGTAAAATCTATTTCCTTATCCTGTCAACTAATGAGTTGATTAAATCAATTGTTGTAGTCAAGAATCCATACTTAGGTGTATTAGTAGCATTATCTCTAATGTTGTACTCACTTCTTTTGGTATTTAACCAATCACTCATATTGGACTCTACTAATTGCCTCTTATACCAATCTGCTGTTTGATCTCTGTATGTCTCATAATCCAATTTCTCACCCTCTTCTAAAGCAGCAGCCTCTTCTGGAAATATAACATCACTATATTGGTTAAAGAAATTCTTAACGTCATCTTCGGTATATTGAAGAGTAGGTTCCAATACCTTTCTTAACATTAGATCTGTCTTAATCTGTTCTTTTAATTGATCAAGAGTATAGTTATTTGCTAACAATGTATTCTGCAACTTCTCTTCTCCTCCCATTCTTTCTCTGTACATATTCAATTCATTCTCAATATCCTCCTCAGTAACCTCTACACCAGCTTTCTTACCTTCCAATTTAATGATTTGATCATCAATCATCTTTGAAGCCATAGCTTTGCCATAGATTTTCTCAATCTCTTTTGTCCACTTACTTCTAGGAATTCTAGAGGTGTTTACAATAGCAATACTGTAAGAGTTATTAATGAATTGAACTGCTAGATCAACTAGTGCAATGGTAGATATTATTACTACTATTAGGCCTAAGATCCTAAGAATAGGCTTGAAGTTAAACTTCTTTACTCCTGATAGTTCAGGTCTTTTGACCTCTATCTTTTTTGTTACTTTCTTCTCGACTGTTTTTTTCTCAATCTTTGAAGATTTCTTAGGAGTAGATTCCTTCTTTGGGGAGTTTTTTACTTTTTTAGATTTACTCATTAAGTTATATATGTAAATTTAATACTTAGGTAAGTTTATCAAAATATTTAGAAAGAGGGAAGTAGTTACGAGAATCTAAAAATTAGTTTTGTAAGTGTAAATAACAACTTGTCCAACCATTTGGATGTCTTATATATGCGTATACACCACCGTAACCATCTATGGCTTTGTAGAGAGTCCCTTCCATTACAGCATATATAGGAGCTCCAAGATTTGGAGTAAGATCAGATTTGTAAGAAACTAAATCAATAGCTGTTCCTTGATGATAATCTTGTGACATGACTACTTTTGGACCTGCTATTGGTAATCTCAAAGAACCTGCATACATATATGGATAACGCCAACTGCTAGGACCTAGTGGAGATCTTTCTCCCTGTATTAGATAACCACTAAGTATTGGTAATGTTCCTGAACACGGATTACCACTCCAGCTTTCTCTAATAGAAAAGTGGAGGTGTGCTCCAGAAGATATTCCAGTATTACCCATTCTTCCAATCCAATCTCCAGCAGAGACAGGTCCTTGATTTCTTGCTTGATCCCCATATTGAGCAATATATGCAATTATTGCACTATCAAGATCAGAAAGCCTCTTTAGATTTATTTCATATTCTGCTTGTAGTTTCGCTTGTATTGCCTTAGATTGTGCTAATAGTGATTCTCTTTCTTTTTTCTGTCCATCTAACACTTTCTGATTCTCTGCCAACTTTATCTTTTCCTCTTCAATACTGTTTCTTTTAATCTGAATCTTTGCTTTGCTTTCAGCTAATTCTTTCTCTTCTTCTCGTAAATCCTGAACTTTGAAAGAGTAATTTTCGAGGTATTGTTTATCTTTTTCTCTTGTAGAAGCAAGATATTTTGCCTTTCTTAATGCAGAGGAAAAATTCTCAATATCTAGTAATAGTTCGAATGTACTTAAAAAAGAATACTTGTATGATTCTGTAATTCTTTGATTAACTGTTTCCTCAAGAATATCAATTTCTTGTCTTAGTAAAGAAATATTATCTTCTTTTTCTGTTAAACCTTTCTCTAAAAGTTTAATTTCTATATCATTAGCTGCAATTTCTACCTGCAGAGATTGAATTACTTTTTCTGATTGTTCTATTTGATTCTTAATATACTCAATCTTTTCCTGTAGAGAAAGTTGTTGATACTCTTCATTGCTTAATCTTTTTTGAATTTTGATTTGTTCTTTTTCTAATGCATTTGCTTGATTTCTTAAATAGTCTAAACACTCTACAGAATTAGGAGGTATATTTGAAGGACAAGAAACTTGTGCCAGTACAGGTACCCTTGCAGATGTAGAAAGTATAGTTAAAAGAAAAGTAGTGAGCAAAAAAACAAAAATTGTAATTACTATCTTTTTCTTCATAGTTATTCTAAATACTTTTTAATTGCACTAAGACTACTTATTATTCCAATTAAACCGCCTACTGTTATATGAATAGAGTAATATATTAAGATAAACAAGAGGTTGAATATGCCAACAAATTGTATTTCAAAACTTCTTAGAAAACTGTTAATTAGTGTTGCAAATTCCGTACCCTGTGTGTAATAAAGAATGATATACCAAGGAATTATTAATATGGATGCACCTATAATTCCACCTACTATTCCGTAGAAGAATCCTTCTAACATAAATGGTAGTTTTATGAAGTTTTCAGAACCACCAACTAAGTGCATTATTCGTATCTCTTCCTTATGGGAATTAATATTGAAGCCTATTGTTATTCTAATTAAGAAAAATGTAATTATAACTAGAGAAGTTATGAGTACCACTGAACTAATATTGATAATTCTAGAAAGAGATTTTAGATTCTCTACAACATCTTTAAAATACAAAACCTCATCTATATATGCATTTGTCTTCTTCTCTTCGTTAATATTTTCAATTATTTTAATAAGTGATTCAACAGATTTAGCTCTAATCTCTAAGCTAGGAGGTAGAGAATCAGCAGTAACTGTAGAAAGTAAGTCTGGATTATCTGCAAAATCATTCTTGTATATTACTAGAGCTTCCTCTTGAGATATATAATCTATACTCTCTACCAACTCACTATCATATATTTTATCTTTGAAAAGCATAATATATGATTCTTCTGTATCTTTTTTAAAAAATACAATAACTTGAGCTTTCTTTTCATAATATTGAACACCTTTCTGTGCGATAATTGCAGCACTTATGAAAAATGAAGATATGGCTATGACTATTGATGTTACCAATATGGTTGATATTGATAGCCACTTATTTCTCTTTATATTTTGTTTTGCATTACTAATTATTTTGTTTGCCATATTATTCTTTCTTCGATTTATTTAAATATTCACGAACAAAATCTTCTAGTATGTCTTGTTCCTCTTCATTTATTTTCATATTCTTTAAATCATCTTCTGTTAACTTCAATATCATGTCCATATTAGTAATCTTAGCCTTTGTTAATTTCTTTAGAACTTTCTTATCTAAATCTTTAATATCTTCACTTACTTTTGTTTCTTCTTCTGGTTTAGTATCTTCTTGTTTGTTTTTGTTATCCTCTACTTTCTTTTCGTCTTCTGTTTTAATTTGTGTTACAACCTTCTTTGGCTTTCTGATAGTGTTGTAATCACCCTTGTTATCAGAAACTATCTTTCCGTTCTCTATCCTAATAACTCTGGTCTTCATGAAGTCTACAATTTGTTTATCATGACTAATTACCATTACAGTTGTTCCACTTTTATTAATATTTTTCAAAATATCTAAAATTTGAAATGAACTATCAGGATCTAAGTTACCAGTAGGCTCATCGGCTACTAAAAGATCAGGATTACTTGCTAAAGCTCTAGCAATTGCACCTCTCTGTTGTTCTCCTCCTGAGAGTTGTACAGGAAAAAGAGATTTCCTATTTTCTAATTTAACTAAGTTTAGTAAGTAATCAGTTGTTTCTTTTATTTCTTTATCCTCTTTGCCAAGTATCTCCAATGAGAAAGCGATATTTTCTTCTAGTGTCTTTGATTGTAGTAACTTAATATCTTGGAATACTATGCCAAGTCTTTGCCTATACTTGGGAACCAAAGCTTTAGGAAGCTTGTTTATTTCCAAATCCTCAAAAAATATACTTCCAGAAGTAGGCATTTCCTCTCTTATGAGAAGCTTCATCAAAGTAGTCTTACCAGCACCTGATGGCCCTACAAGAAAAGAGAACTCCCCTTTGTTAATATTGAAAGTAACCTCATCTAAGGCTGTGATATCTTCGGAGTATTTTTTTGTAACATCTTGGAACAGTAGCATGGCAGTTGTAGACAGTTTAAATATATTACATTACATTGTACATATTACTGCATTCTTATCTCTGCTTCAACTAGTTCATCAATATTACCATCTAATACACTTTCTGGGTCATTAAGTTCTATACCTGTTCTTAAATCTTTTACCATTTTGTATGGGTGTAGTACATAGTTTCTAATTTGATTACCCCATCCAGCCACTTTGTACTCTCCTTTGATATCTGAAATTTTACTAAGTCTCTGCTCCTCCTTGATCCTCCATAGTTTTGCTCTAAGTATATTCATAGCATTTTCTCTGTTCTGTACTTGACTTCTTTCATTTGAAGATTGAACTGTAATATTAGTAGGAATATGTGTAATTTGAACAGCAGATGATGTTTTGTTAACATTCTGTCCACCAGGGCCTCCTGCTTTTACGGCTTTAAAAAGAATATCTTTCTCAGGTATTTCTAAAGAATCATCTTCTTCTATGACTGGGAGTACTTCTACTCCTGCAAATGTTGTTTGTCTTAAACCTTGAGCATTGAAAGGAGATATTCTTACTAGCCTATGTGTACCGTGTTCTTTCTTGAGAATTCCGAATGCTAACGGTTGGTTTACAAGAATAGTAACTGTAGAAATTCCTGCCTCACTACCTTTTTCCATCTCTTGAACAGAGTATTGCCAACCTTTTTTGTCAAAATACATGGTATACATTCTAAAAAGCATCTCTACCCAATCATTTGATTCTGTTCCTCCCTGACCTGAATATATTGAAATGATTGCAGGTGCACTATCGTACTCTCCAGAGAGAAATTTTCTTAATTCAAAGTTATCTAGTTTCTTTCTAAGAGTAGTATATTCTTCAATTAGTTGGTTTTGCTCAGTTTCGTTTGTTATTGAATTAAATATTTGTACTAGGGTATCAATATCATTTTTTAACTCCTCAGCTGTATTGATCTCTTCTTGGATATATTTAATTTCCTCCATTATTTGTTTTGCCTTACTGTTATGTGACCAGAAGTTTTGCTCTAATGTTTGATTCTGAAGATTGATTAATTTTTCTCTCTTCTCACCAATATTTAAATTTTTTATTGTTTCTTCGATATCTTTTTGTAAATCAACGATATCTCTTTTGCGTAAATCGTTCATATGTAATATATTATACATTGAATGCGAATTAGTAAAATTTAAATACTTGTCCAATTATGTTTGATTTTTTGAAGAAGAAAGATGAAAGTGGAGATTCCCCAGTAGTATCGAAGTTTGAAGATAGTGTGTTTGATACTAGAAAATTTGTTACATTGATAATTCTAGATGGTTTTGGAGTATTTCCTGATGCAGAAGGTAATGCTGTATGGGCTGCTAAAACTCCTTTTTTAGATACAGCTTGGACTTTTGGTAGATCTACTTTGATTCATGCGGCAGGTACTCATGTTGGACTTCCTAATGAAGAGCCCGGTAATTCAGAAGTAGGACATTTAAATTTAGGTGCAGGACAGGTTGTATATCAATCTCTTCCTAGAATAAATGATGCAATTAGTGGACAAGAATTAAACAAAAACGGAGTTGTTCGTGAGATGTTTGATCAGTTGCGTAGTAAAAAGAGTGATCTGCATCTTACAGGTGTACTTAGTGCGGCTGGAGTACATGGCCATATTAAGCATCTTTTCTCTCTGATGGAGTTGTGTAAGG
Organism: Candidatus Dojkabacteria bacterium; assembly: GCA_050943415.1. Lineage (GTDB taxonomy): Bacteria > Patescibacteriota > Dojkabacteria > SC72 > SC72 > UBA5232. The sequence continues at coordinate 24,222 of JBMNPD010000007.1, read as the reverse complement.
CAAACGGTGTGGATCCATATATTCATATTATGCTTGATGGTAGGGATACAGGTCCTATGGAAGGTTATCTGTATATTAGTAAGTTAAAGGAGAAGATTAAAGAGTTAGGAGTCGGAAGAATAGCTTCTATGATGGGGAGATTTTACGGTATGGATAGAGATAGTCGTTGGGAGAGAACGAAATTAGCATACGATGCAATGGTAGGTATCTCAGATGATACTTTTACGGATCCTGTTGATGCTATTCAACAGGCATACAAACGAGAGGAATTTGATCAATTCTTCAAACCAAGAGTATGTGTAGGAAGTGATGGTAAACCAGTAGGGGTAGTTAAAGACAATGATGCTGTTCTTTTCTGGAACTTCAGGGAGGACAGGGCTAGACAGTTAACAAAAGTTTTTGTTCTAGAAGACTTCACTCATTTTCAAAGAGTAAACTATCCTAAAAATATATGTTTTGTCACTATGACTGGTTATGAGGAGGGTCTACCTTCAAAAGTAATCTTTCCTCCTCTGGCAATTGGAAGATCTCTTGCAGAATATCTTTCTGCTCACGGTAAAAGACAAGTACATTTAACAGAAACAGAGAAGTTTATGCATGTCACGTATTTTTTTAATGGTGGTATTGAACAACCTCATCCAGGAGAAACATTTTTTAATATTCCTTCTCCAAGAGTAGATGATTACGCTTTGACTCCTGCTATGAGTGCAGAAATTATACGAGATGAGACTGTAAGGAGAATAGAGGATATTCAAACCCATCCTTTCGAGTTCATACTGCTTAACTTTGCTAATCCTGATATGTTAGGTCATACTGGTAACTTTAATGCTACTGTTAGAGGTAACGAGATTACAGATACATGTTGCGCAGATATCGCCAAAGCAACTTTAAATGCTGGAGGAGCAGTTGTCATAACAGCAGATCATGGTAATTGTGAGACTATGATTAACAGGGTTACAAAGCAGGTAGATATTGCACATACAAACAACCCTGTACCACTAACTGTTCTTACAAATATTTCAGAGATGGAGGGAAAGGCAGGGATACCTTTGAAAAAGATTGGTACAGGAGAGAAAGCTAGAACAACAGGTCTTCTTGCTGATGTTGCACCCACAGTTTTGGGTCTTTTAGGTATGGATATACCAGCAAATATGACAGGTGTAGATTTGAGATCTGTTATATAGCGTAAGCAACAATTAATACAGCTATTCCAATAATTATTCGATATATACCGAACAGTGTTAGCCAATTTTTCTTCTTGTTACGCTTTAAAATTTGTAAAGATATCAAACCTACTAGAAAGGTAATGCCAACTATTAATGTGGCCTCAGACTGATTGTGCGATATTTCTGTTAATGGATAATCTTTTAGTACTCCCCAAAGAAAACTTCCAAAGAGTACTGGCAAACCAATCAAAAAAGAGTACTCTAAAGCAGTATACTTTTCCATACCTGTAAGTATACCAGCAATTGTTGAAATACCTGATCTTGAAGTTCCTGGTATCAACGCTAAAGCTTGTGCTACACCAACAATAGCTGCCTGTTTCCATGTGATATTTGGAACATCATCAACAGTATTTATCTCTTTAAGTGGTTTAAGCTTCCTCTTTTCAATAACAACCGTAACTATTCCCCAAACAATTAAAGAAAGGGCTATTATCCATGTTGCTCTTAGCTTTTCTGAAATAATGTCTTCAAAGAAGAAACCAAATACCCCTGCAGGTATACTTGAGAGAATAATCTTGAAGTAGAAATACCATCTGTCTTTAGTTAGAAAATCTTTAAATATTTTTTTCCAAAAAAATATTAGTATTGCCAAAGTAGTACCTAGATGAAAAAGTACAAGTAAAGCAGAAGATATATCGATGGCAAAGACTCTACCTAAAAGTAAGATATGTGCAGAGCTAGATATTGGAAGAAGTTCTGTAATTCCTTGTACTGTACTAAGAATTACTATCTTTAAAGTTTCCATATTTTTTGTTATCCTGAATTAAATATATATTATGGTAATATTAAACAAGATGATAGTCAAAGGTTTTACAAAAATAGTGGTGATGTTGTTACTGCTTCTTCTTATGCCTTTTTCTAAAGTATCTGCTGCTTCTCCATCGTTCTCTTTCTATCCAAATGGAGGAACGGTAGTTAATGCCTCGCAAGGATTCATAGTAGATATCATGATAGATACAGGAGGTGAGAAGATAGTTTCTGCAAAATTTACAGTTCTTTTTGATCCAAGAGAGATACAATTGACAAAGGTAGAGAAGAATAATACTTTGTTTGCTCAGTGGCCGGAAGATGAAAGTACTGTGGACAATGATAATGGTGTTGTTATGCTTCAAGGTTTTAGTCAAAGTGGAAGTGGTAATGAATATGTTACTACTGGTGGAGCTGATGTTTTTGCTAGGCTTCATTTTAAAGCATTGAAGCAAGCTGATACTGTACTAGATTGGGAGTATGAGACGAACAATGGGGTGTTTGAGACAGTAATGATCTTAGATGGTTCTCCTGCCAACAAAAATATTTTGACATCAAAACCAAGTAGTGCAGTATTTAAGATAGGGGAAGGTGGTGTACAGCTAGATCCATCTAATGTTAATACAGGTATTCCTTTAGATAAATATATTCTATTTACAGGCGTAGCTTTGATTCTGTTCGGTGGATTTATGGTTTTCACTAAACCTAGATCTTTTAACAGGAGGAAGGGAACTGTAGTTATATATGATGGAGAAAAGAAGTAGTAATAATCTGAGGGTAGCGATTGTTACTGAGCATCTTTGGAAAATGGGTGGAGCGAACAGGGTTTTGGATTGTTTCTGTGAAATTTTTCCACAAGCAGATATATATGCTCTTTTTGGTTGGAGTAGTGAGGAGGAGAAGAAAGAGCATCTCTCTGAAGAGATATGTAAACACAATATTTACTATTCAGGATTGAATAGATGGCCTTTGGTAAGAAAATATTACCAGTATACCTTTGCCAATTGGATAAAAGAGGTAGAGAAGTTTGATTTTTCTAAATATGATTTGGTCATTTCTTCTTCTTCTTCTGTGACTCATGGCGTGATTACTCCTTTAGATTGTTTTCATTTGGCATATATTCATTCTCCGATGCGATATATTTGGGATTTGAATGGAAAATATTTTGGTGAGGGGAAGAGTTCTCGATTTGTTTCGTTTTGTACAAAAATACCTTTTAATTTTGCAAGAATATGGGATGTGAATGCTTCAAACAGAGCTGATGTTTTAATTGCTAATTCGAAGTATGTTAAAAAGAGGATATGGAAGTATTGGAAGAGGGAAACCAATGTAATTTATCCTCCAGTAAAATTGTATGATGGTGATATTGTAACAAAAAGAGGAGAGTATTTTGTTTCTGGAGCACCTTTGGAAAAAAACAAGGGAGGAGATTTTCTTTTAGAAAAGGCTAAGACTTTGGGTTTTAATCTTAAGGTTATTGGAACAGGTAATATGCTTGGTAGTTTAAGAAGGAAATATGGTAGATGTAAGAATATTGAGATATTAGGTTGGGTATCTGAAGAGAAGAAGTGGAATCTTTTGTCTAACGCAAAAGGATACATTGTTCCGGGTTTAGAGGATTACGGTATTTTTGGTGTAGAAGCTTTATCTTGTGGCACTCCAATATTAGCTTTTATGGGTGGTGGTAGTTTAGAGACAGTTACAGATGGTGTTTCTGGAATGTTTTTTGGTGAAAATAACTTTGAAAATATGTTTAAGAAGTTTACTGAAAGAAAGTGGGATTATGTGAAAGTTGTGAATTCTTTAAGGAATTACAATACTAGAGAGGATTTCAAAAAGAAGATATGTGATGTGTTGGTTGATAAAGGAATTTATATTTGATATTATTTGACTACTACCACTATGTATGTGCCGAGATAGCTCAGTTGGTAGAGCATCTGTCTGAAGAACAGAGAGTCCCCAGTTCAAGTCTGGGTCTCGGCACCATGCGGGAGTAGTTCAGTTGGCTAGAACGACACATTGCCAATGTGTAGGTCGCGGGTTCGACCCCCGTCTCCCGCTCCAAGTTTGAAAAAGATTTCTAATTTATAATATTACCTCTGTAAGGTGACTTTGATTTACTGATTCTTGTGGTTCTTAACGAGGAAATCAACACCGTAATCTTGTATTGATTTTGTAGCAATATTAACAGCCGTTTGGAGTGATGTAACAGGATTATTTGTTTTAGCCATTATTGCCAAAAAAACTCCTGCAACGACATCACCTGCTCCTGTTTTATCTATGACTTCACTTTCTTGTACTTTGCTACTGAATGAGAAATCTCTTGATATATATTTGCAGCCATTTTTACCCATTTTTATAATCTTAATAGGTGCTTTGCAATCTAAAAGGTTAGTGAATTCTTTATCTATAAAAGCAATATCTACAGTATCAAATATTCCTTTAATCAATTCAGCTTCTTTTTCCATATATACTTCATGCGTATCAATACTGATGATAGCCTCAGAATGTTTTCTTACTAAATCGATAAATTCTTTTTGTTTTGATGGAAAATTAGTTGCTATATGTATATATTTAGCATCATAATATTCTTTTGGAAAATCTTCTGTAGATATTAATGTCTCTTCGTAAATTTCTGGTTTAAAAGATCTTGTTTGTCCATCATTTGTTAAGTATGTATGATGAAATTTGGTGGTAAGGCTGTTTCTTATTACTTTTAATCCTCTTAAATCGATATTGTATGATTCAAGTAAATGTGTGTCGAAATCATTCCCAACTCTTGCTACAATTCCTGTTTTAGTATATAGACTTGCTGGTATTAGTGAATAATAACCTGCTCCCCCTCTATTAACCACAACCTTGTTCTTGCCATTATTTCTCTTAGGAAAAGTATTTACATCGTATGCTATGTTTCCAACAATTACAACTTTTATGTCATTCATATACTATTTTTATTGTTTTAGTTCATTTTCATAACAGTAAACTTTGATTGTTGAAGAACCTAAATCTATATAATAGTTTTTCATGTTTTATTTAAATTTTTGTTAATAAATAAGTTTAATTTTTTGATATACCACATTATTGCATCTTCTCCTATGAAATTACCATCTTTATCACTAAGGCCATGAGTTCCACCTTTAACTACAAGTAAGTTCTCTTCATTTTTAAAATAATTTTTGATTATATCTATAGTAAAAAATCTATCTTCAGTACCATGTATTACAAAAAGAGGCTTGTTTTTAGGTTTTTTAAACTGTATTCCTTCAAAATCCTTGAGTAAGCCAAATACACATAAGGATTCGGAGAGAGTAGGGTCTACAAGTGAAGATATTAAACCACCGTATGATTTACCTGCTAAGTGTATTCTTGTTGTTGGATATTGTTCTTTAACATGATTGATGACAGTTTCTAATTCTTGAATATCATTATTTTTATCTATTTCTTTCCCTAATATGAAAAATGTAAAGTCCCATGTAACAATAGCTATGTTTTCTTTAAGAGCTATTTCTCGAAGTGTTTGAATCAAAATATTGTCCTGTCCTCCACTTATTCCTGGAGAAATAACTAGAATATCTGTAAAGGATTTTGCTGGTAGACATATTTTTAGATTGAAGTCTTTAGGATTCATATCTAGTTGTTTGGATAATAGGATATTTTCATACTGTTTACAACCTTTCTTTAAAATGTTACATTTCAGAAGACAGAAAAGTCATTACTTTTAAAATATATAGGATGACAGATACTCCAGTTCCGAAAAAACCAAGAAATTTTTTGAAAGAAAGAATATCTAGATTTAAACCAATCGTTTTTCTTAAAAAGAACTTACCTTTATTCATACTAATTTTTCTTTTTCTACTTTCATATTTACTTGGATTATGGAATGTACGCAAGTATGAAATTCTTTCTCATGATGGTACAGAATTAGATCCGAAAGTAGTTGATAAGGTAGAAAAATATATAGAAGAAAATGTTGTAGGAAGAAATTTCTTCTCTATACATATTAAAAATTTAGAACAAGATATAACTAGAAATATCTCGTATGCTGATACGATTAAAATAGAAAAAAATGTACCTAATTCTTTAACATTATTTCTAAAACAGTATTCAGCAGAGTTAGTTGGTTTAACAAAAGGAAACAAGTGCTATCTACTATCATCTTCTGGTGTAGTTCTTGAAGAATTATGTAAAGAATCTACAGAAGAAAATTGTTGTATTGAATACTCTACAGAGAGTAAGAAATATATATTAAAAGTGTTAGATATGGATATTGTTGTAGAAGGTGGAGAGAAAGGTAGATTACTGGTAATGGATGATATTAAAAAGATTGTTAAAATGGTTAAATTGTTTGAGATTGAAATTCAAAATATTACTATTGAGAAAAATGTTGTTACTGTTCTTGATGCAGATAACAGGAAAATGATATTCTCTGTAGGAGAAAATATTAATACTCAGTTGGAATCTTTCTATCTAGTGATGGCCAAAATCAAAAGAGACAATATCAATTTTGATAGTGTAGATGTGCGTTTTGAAAGGCCTGTTATGAAAGTAAGATAATAATCTTGATTAAATAGATAAATTCTACTATATTAATTAGAATACAAATCTTGTAAAAACTTGTTCTTAATATATAATAAATTAAGTAAAATTACTGTCCCTAAAAGATATATGGCACGCAAAATATTAACAGCTATAGATATAGGTTCTTCTAAAATAACTACAGTAATCACTTCTGTAGAAGATGGAAAGAATCCTTCGGTTATTGGAGTTTGTTCATACCCTAGTAAGGGTATTAGGAAAGGAGTAGTTGTTAATATAGATGATGCTACTAGTGCAATTTTGGAAAGTGTCTCTGCTGCTGAAAGAATGGCAGGAGTTACAGTATCTGATGTTTTTGTTTCTATTAATGGAGAACAAGTTACAAGTTTGAATAATAAAGGAGTTGTTGCTGTAGCAGGAACAGAAATCACTATTGATGATACATATCGAGCGATTGAGAATGCTAGAACTCTTTCTTTGCCAGATAACCTTAACCCAATTCATATTATTCCGAGAGAGTTTGTGGTAGATGCTCAGGGAGGTATTAAGTATCCGATAGGTATGAGTGGTAGTAGATTGGAAGTTGAGACACATATAATTACTGCACCTAATTCATATTGGCAAAATATTAAGAAGTGTGTAGAGCAGGTAGGCTCCAATGTATATGATGTTATCTTTACAGCATGGGCTTCTTCTCTTGCTGTTTTAACTGATACAGAGAAAGAGTTGGGTGTTGCACTACTTGATATTGGTTCAGGTACAACAGGTATCGCTATTTTTCAGGAAGGCTCAATAGTATATAGCGCATCTATTCCTCTTGGAGGTAACAATATAACTAGTGATATTGCAATAGGATTGCAAGTATCTTTAGAGGATGCTGAGAAAATAAAGTTGAACTTGAATGATTTGTTTGATAATAAATTTGAGTCTGAGATGGCAAAGAGAATAGATTCTACTCCAACACTTTTGAGAAGAGAGCCTGTTAAGCCTAAGAAAACAAAGAAAGAAGAGATAGATTTGAATGTGATTGGTATAGATAAGGTAGTTTCTAAAGATATGCTTGAAAAAATAATAGAGGCGAGATGTATGGAAATATTGGAAATGGCTAAAGATAATGTTGCTAAAGCAGGATATGATATTGCTATGCCTGCAGGTATAGTTCTTACTGGTGGAACATCTTTGTTAAGGAATATTACTAAGTTTGTACAGGAAATGTTCGGTGTAGCAGCTAGAATTGGAACACCTTCGGGATTAACAGGTATGGTAGAAGAGATTTCTGATCCATCTTACTCTTGTGTACAGGGCTTAATTAAACATGCTTTAGAAGATGATGTAGAGGTTGGTACAACTGGTGAGAAAAGCAAGGTTGATATTAGTGGTGTTTTTGGTAAGATAAGTGAATGGTTTAAGTCTTTACTGCCTTAACTAAAATAAATTTACAGTAAGGAAAATATGTTAGTAACTACAAATGTTGATCCAGTGGCCAAAATTAAGGTTGTTGGAGTCGGTGGTGGTGGATGTAATGCCATTAATACAATGATTACAGATTATGATATTGCAGGAGTGGAGTTCATGGCATTCAATACAGATGCTCAGGCTCTTAAGATGTCTCAGGCTCCTGTGACACTGCAGTTAGGTGAAGAACTCACTAAAGGATTAGGAGTTGGTGGTAATTCAGAAATTGGTGCTCAAGCTGCAGAAGAAAGTTTAGATCAAATTCAGGAATTGCTTGAGGGAGCAAATATGATTTTCATTACAGCAGGTATGGGTGGTGGAACTGGTACAGGTGCAGCTCCTATTATTGCTGGAGTAGCTAGAAATATGGGAGCATTAACAGTAGCTGTAGTTACAAAGCCATTTGATTTTGAAGGTTCTAGAAGAATGGAAATAGCTGAGGAGGGAATTGCTACATTGAAAGATAAGGTTGATACATTGATAGTTGTTCCTAATCAGAGATTGTTAGAAGTTATTGATCCTAGTGAAAATCTTTCATTCATAGATGCTATGAAGAAAGTAGATTCTGTATTAGCAGAGGGAGTAAATAGTATCTCAAACCTCATAAGTCAGACAGGATATATCAATGCTGACTTTAATGATGCAAAGTCAGTTATGCAAAATGCTGGAACAGCTCTAATGGGTATAGGTAGAGCATCAGGTGAAAACCGTGCAGAGCAGGCTGCTAGGGCTGCTACAACAAGTCCTTTACTAGATATGTCCATTGAGGGAGCAAAAGGAGTCCTTTACAATGTAGTAGGTGCAAACTTAACACTGCCTGAAATTAGCTTAGTATCAGAGTTAATTAAAGAAGCTGTTGATCCATCAGCAAATATTAAATTTGGAGCACAGATAGATCCAGATGCTGGAGATGAATTAACCATTACAATAGTAGCAACAGGTTTCAATGATCAACCGTATACTAAAAAGCAGAAAGAAATGAGTTCTGGAACTACCAGTAATATTAGAACATTTGGATTAGAATCAGATGATACTCCAAGTATGCGTAAAGAAAGCAAAGAAGAGGAAGAAACATTAGATTCCTTTGATGCAACTAGTACAACTACAGATACTTTTGAAGATGAGGATATATTTGATGATTCTAACAAAGTCAATGATATTCAGAGTGATGATCCCTTTGATATCCCTGCATTTATGAGGAACAAAAAGTAGTTAGAAATATTTAGTATAATATTTCCTATGAACAGTAACCTATTTGATATTAAAAGGTTTAAACCTTTTAGCTTTGCAGTATTTGTTCCTATGATTCTGTTGATAATAATAGGGGGTATAACTCTGTACTCCACAACAATATCTGCATCTGGAGAGGGAGGAGATATCTCTATTTTACTAAAACAGGCCATATTCATATTAGTTGGTCTAATCGCATACTTTCTATTCGCATATATAGACCTTACATACTTAAAACATTGGCAGGTAATTCTCATAATATATGTATTAACATTGGGATTACTAATAGCAACTCTGCTTTTTGGACCTACAATTGCAAATGTAAAGAGATGGATAATCATAGCAGGAATACAGATACAGCCATCAGAGATAGCGAAACTTTCAGTCATAATTATGACTGCCACAATTCTTTCGTACAAGGATAAATACAACGAACTACTTCTTTTTCTACTTTCATTTATTCTTACAATGCCAATCGTGGCATTGATATATCTACAACCTAGTGGAAGTATGGCAACATTAGTACTGTTAATTTGGTTTGTAACAGCATTCTTAGGATTAAATAATCCGTTTAGAAACACTCTTCTTCTTTTAATAATTGGAGGAATAGTTGGAGCATTCGGTATTTCTTCAATAACAAATAATCCTATGTGGTATTTGCTTCTAATACCATCTGTTATCTTTGCCATATTAGGTTTCTACTCTAAAAACAATTGGAAAACCTTCATAGTAATAGCCCTTACAGTAGGTTTAACTTTGGGCATACTTTCTAAACTGGTATGGAGTGATGTATTGAAAGATTACCAACGAGACAGAATAGAGGCTTTTGTAAATCCTGAAGAAACCAAGGGAGATATTGGGTTTAATGTTAATCAATCTAGAATAGCGATAGGGTCTGGACAGATATTTGGTAAAGGTTTTGGTAATGGTACTCAGAGTAAAAGAAATTTTCTACCAGAGTATCAAACAGACTTCATATTTGCCTCATATGCTGAAGAATTTGGTTTAGTAGGTAGCTTAATTCTGTTCTTTCTGTACGGTGTTCTCATAATAACTGCATTTTTTACAGCTATTAAGTTTTCTAAAGATCCTATGCTTTCATTAATATGTGTAGGTATTGGTATTAAGATTTTGTTTGAAGTTTTCATAAACATAGGTACTAATCTTGGAACTATTCCAGCTACAGGTATTCCTCTTCCTTTGATGAGTGCAGGAGGTACTTCAGTTTTTGTTACACTAATAACACTTGGTATTCTTCAGAATATATATACTAAAGGTACAAGTAAATTGAGAACAGAGAAGAAAGATATATTAAATGTGTATGAGGAGTAGTAATTAGCAAAAGTGGGTGTACAGGGGCTCGAACCCTGAACCTAACGGTTAAGAGCCGTTTGCTCTACCAATTGAGCTATACACCCAGCATGTTGCGGATAGATAATATCAGTATGGTAGTTTTTTTTCAATATATCTGATATTTCCGTTGACTTTTAAGCGATATTAACATAGAATTCATCACTATGGTAAAAGAAATTAAGAAAAAAGAAGAAAAGAAAATAGAAAAAGCAGAACCAGTATCTGAGAAGTTTGCAGTTATCAAAATTTCTGGAGTACAGTTGAAAGTATACGAAGGTAAAGAGTATGAAATTAACAAAATTCCTGGAAACAAAGGAGACAAATTGGAGATTAAGGATGTTCTTCTAGTAGTTGATGGAGATGATGTTAAGATTGGCAAACCTTTAGTAGATGGTGCTTCTGTTAAATTAGAAATCACTTCTCAGAAGAAAGGAAAGAAGATTGATGGTTTTGTATTTAAAGCTAAATCAAGATACAGAAGGAGATTTGGTTTTAGACCTAGCATTACTAGAGTAAAAGTTGTTAAAATATAGTATGCATAAGCAGTACTTCTTTGAAGCAGGTGTTTTCCCAGAGTTATCTCTTACAGAACTTTTTGCAGTTCTAGAGTCTTTCAATATTAGAAAAGATATTGTTCAAAAGTTCTCAGATACGATTTTTTTAGTTAAGGATGAAAAAATTACAGATATTCTCTTTGAGAACCTTTTTAAACGATTGGGTGGTTTTGTTAGAGCTGGATATATTGTTGATGATTTAGATTCTTTCCTTTCAGAGTATCAACAAGGTGGTAAGAAGGTTGTGTTTGGTATTACCATTCTTGGTGAGAATAGGAGAGATGATTTAAAGTTTTTGAAAAAGCTAGGACACGAGATTAAGAGTGGACTAAAAGAGAGTGGTGTTTCTTCTAGGTTTGTATTACCGATTAGAAAGAGTGTATCTCTTAATGCTGCACAGGTTATTAAGAATGATATATTGGAGAAAGGTTTTGAATTAAATATCATTAGGAATGGAAATGAGGAAATATATGGGAAGACTTTGTATGTTCAAGATTTGGAGGGGTTTGTAAATAGGGATATTGATAGACCGAATAGTGATACAAAGATGGGAGTATTACCTCCTAAGTTAGCTAGAATGATGGTTAATTTTACTGGACTTCGAGATGGTATTGTATGGGATCCGTTTTGTGGTTCAGGTACTATCCCTATGGAGGCTGCTATGATTGGTTTTAATGTTTTAGGTTCGGATATTGATAGTTTGGCTGTTGCTTCTACTGATGAGAATATTAGATGGTTGAATAGGGATGGTGAGATTAAGGATATTTTGTATGAGACCTTTATATTTGATGTGACTAAACCTGATGCAGAGATTGTAAAGAAGTTAAGAAATACAAATATATCAGCTATAGTATGTGAACCTTTCATGGGTCCTCCTCAGAGGAGTGTTATGTCTACTGTACGAGCAGACGAGCTTTTAGAGGAGGTTAAGAAGCTCTACAGGAGTCTTTTTGATTTGATAGATAACAGGTTGGAGAAGAGAGGTATAAGGGTGGTTATTGTTGTTCCTTCATACAAGACATATGATGGATGGAGAACTTTTGGTATTAGTGAATTGGTAAGTAACAGATGGATTTTGAAGAATACATACTACAGTCCAAATAAACAGCTTAAATGGTTTAGAAAGGATAGTATTATTACAAGAAATATATTCATCTTAGAAAGGAGTTAGGCTATGAAAGATGAAAAATTAAAAAAGGAATTTGAAAATATTCTCTCTATTCTAAATCCTGATTGGAAGAATGATTTAGATATGAAAGATACTCCTGAGAGATTAAGTAGAATGTATAAGCATTTTTTTAGAAAAGAAGATCCTACTATACATTTTTCAAAGATATTTCCTTCTGAAAACAAGAATATGATTGTAGTTAAAGATATTAGATGTTCTGGTATCTGTCCACACCATTTACTACCAGTTACATACAAGATACATATTGCTTACAAACCGAATGGGTGGGTTCTTGGGTTGAGTAAATTTGCTAGAATAGCAATAGCTGTTACGAGTTTTCCAAAATTACAAGAGAATATTACTTTAGAAATTGCAAATATCATATACAAAAACCTAAAGCCTAGAGGAGTTATGGTTCTTGTTGAAGGTGTTCATGATTGTATGAGGTGTAGAGGTGTACAACAGGATAGTAGGGTACAAACATCTGCAGTATGTGGTAGTTTTACAGATACAGAGAAAGAGTTTTTTCTTAGTAATATAAAGGGATAGGAGAACAAGAAATGTTTTAGGTACTTGCGATATAACTTAAAAAATAGTATCATCAGCACGATTATATATATAAATTAAAAAGTATTCTGAATGTCAAAAGTTGCAGCAGGAAGTACAACATCAAATACTGGTAAAGTAGCTGGAAAAAGATTAGGTGTTAAGAAATATGCAGGAGAGAAAGTATCTGCAGGAAACATTATTGTTAGGCAGAATGGAACAATATATCATGCTGGTAAAAATACCTATGTAGGTAAAACACACTCTATACATGCTAAGAAAGACGGAGTTGTTCAATTTAGAAGAATGACAGGTTTTAAAAGAGGTAAGTTCTTTGTTGATGTAGTAGAATAGTATATGCCTAAATCCAAATTTATACAGATAGAGAGTAAAAATGCTCTACTTGAGTTGTTAAAGGAGGGTAGAGATTTTGAAAAGATATATGCAGTAGGTAATGCTTTTAAAGATCCAAAGAGTGCAGAAATATATCAGTTAGCTTCGAAGAAGAAAATTCCAATTATTAAAGTATCTAGAAGAGCTATTAACAGGAGACTGCGATCTTCGTCTTCTGAAAGTATCATTGGAATGATGTATTCTCAAAATGATTGGAATCTAGATGAGTTGTTGGAGACAATATATGAGGAGGAGAAACAACCTTTCTTTTTGATACTTGATAATGTGAAGTATGCTCAGAATGTTGCAGCTATTATGAGGACAGCATACGCTGTTGGTGTTAATGGGATTATTGTGAATACACAGGACAAGAGTTTGATATCTGATGAGACTATTAGGATATCTATGGGAGCAGCAGAGAGGGTGCCTCTTGTGGAGATGAATTTGTTTAATGCACTTAAGACTTTGAAGAAGAATGGTATACCCATATATGCAGTTGATATGGATGGAGAGATATATTACGAGAAGGATTTAAGAGGCCCTATTGCTTTTGTAATGGGTGCAGAGGATGTTGGTATATCTACGGGTGTGTTAGAGAGAGTAGATGGAAAGATATCTATCCCAATGAGAGAGGGTATTGGATCTCTTAATGTGAGTTGTAGCGCTGCTATATTGGTCTACGAGAAACTAAGACAAGAGGTTACGCATTAGTTAACTTCTTTACCAATTCTTTTAGTTCATCTACGGTATTGTATCTAATGATTACCTGTCCACCTTTGGTCATTCTTTTAACATGGGCAGAGTAACCTAGCTTTTTACTTAGGAGTTCTCCATACATTTTTGTTCTAGCATCAGCTTTAGACCAATCTTTAGTGCTAGTTGTTTTTCCAAATGTTATTTTTCTTACTAAGGCTTCTGTTTCTCTTACACTGAGGTCTCTTTTAACAACGAGATCTGCTGCTGCTATTAATGATGTTTCGTCTTTTATACCGCATAGTGCTCTAGCATGCCCCTCTGTGATTGATTCGTTCATAATGTCTTCTTTTATTGGTTCTGGTAGGGTAAGAAGTCGTAGTTTGTTTGTTACTGCTACTCTACTGATACCAACTCTTTCGGAGATTTGCTGTTGTGAGAGTCCGAATTCGTTTTGCATTTGTTGGAAGGCGTATGCTTCTTCTAATGGGTTTAAGTCTTTTCTCTGAATGTTTTCAATGAGGGCTAGTTCTAGCATTTCTTGAGGAGATGTGTCTTTAATGACGACAGGTACATGAGGTAGACCTGCTAGTTGGGAGGCTTTTAATCTTCTTTCACCTGCTACTAGGTAGTAGGAATCGGTACCTTCTTTTTTGGTGATGATGAGTGGTTGTATTACTCCATGTTCTCTTATGGAATCAGCTATCTCTATTAGTTCCTCAGGATCTATTTTCATTCTAGGCTGGTATGGATTTACCTCTATTTTTGATATTGGGAATTCTGCTATGTATGAACTAGATGAATTATCAATTTCATGTGAGCTGATGAGTGCTGCTAATCCTTTTCCTAATCTTTTTTTCTCTGCCATATTACTTTAGTATTAATTTAATTTTCGAATCTTTTGATAAATTCAGATGCTAGTTTTTTGTATGCTAGTGCTCCAGTAGATTTGGGGTCGTACTGGAAGATGGTTTGTCCGTATGATGGTGCTTCTGAGAGTCTTACATTTCTGGGTACTATGGTATCAAATGCTACTTCTCCGAAGAAGTCTTTGACATCTTTTACGACATTTTCGGAGAGTTTGGTTCTACTGTCATACATTGTTAGTACAACTCCTCCTACGGTTAGTACAGGGTTTATGCCTTTAATTAGCTTGGTTGTCTCTATGAGTTGGCCTAGTCCTTCTAGTGCGAAGTATTCGCATTGGATTGGGATTATGAGCTTCTGGGCTGCACTAAGAGCATTTAATGTTAGTAGTCCGAGTGATGGAGGACAGTCTATGAGGACGTAGTCGAACTTCTCTGTTGTGTTCTCTAATGCTTTCTTAAGTAGTGTTTCTCTAGATATCATGTTTACCATCTCTATCTCGGCACCTGCTAGTGAGAGGTGAGAGGGTAGTAGGAAGAGGTTTTTGGTGTTGGTTGTGACAAATACAGATGATATGGGGTCTCCTTCTACTAGTACATCGTATATGTTTTTGTATGGTGCTTGGTCTGTTGATTTCCAACTTTGTTTGTCGAATTGTTGTGTAAATCCAAGTCCTGATGAGAGGTTTGATTGTGGGTCTAGGTCTACTAGGAGTACTTTTTTTCCTTTGTTGGCTAGACTTGCACCTAGGTTCATTACTGTGGTGGTTTTACCTACTCCTCCTTTTTGGTTTGCTATGACAAAAACTTGCATAATCTAGATTAACATTTTTTGAATATTTATTCTACCTAAATTCCGTAATTTTGATGTTTTACTATTCTGAATTGGGAGAATGGGAAGTATACTATCCATGCTTTTCCTTTTATTCTTCCCAATGATATTGGTCCAAATACTCTTGAGTCAGAGCTGTGTGGTCTGTTGTCTCCACATACGAAGTATTCTCCTTCAGGTACAGTTATTTCTTGTCCTTCTTTGAGGAAGTCACCTCCGTTTGTGTATATGCTGGAGCTAAGGTAATCTGATTCGTCTAGTTGTTTACCGTTGATGTACATTTTGCCGTCTTTGAGCATTACTTTGTCACCGGGTAGGCCTATGATTCTTTTGATGAAGTCTTGGGTTTCGGAGTATTTGAATATGATGACGTCTCCTCTTTCTGGTTTTTTAACTTTGTATGTTATTTTGTTTGCCATGAGGTATTCTCCGTTTTTGTATGTTGGGTGCATGGAGTTTCCTACTACTTCGTGTGGGGTCATTATGAAGAGGTAGAGTACTACTGTTATGACTAGTGCTACTACTATGGTTTCTAGGAATGAGAGCATGAATTGTCCTATTGATGAGAAGGCTGAGGATATTTTTTCGGTTTGTGTTTTTTCAATGTTTGTTTGTGGTACTTCGTACATTTTAAAAGGTTTACTAAATTAAGGGAATTAACTAGGTACAGTGTATTAAAATGGGGTATTTTTGTCAAACGGAGGGAGGGTATGATTGATTAATAAAAAGATTAAATGTTTTCAAATACTTAAATTAAATCTTTTTCTGTTTAATTTCTTCTATTTGTGGCATTTGCTTCAAGAATAGCTCTTTCATTTTAGAGTTTTTACAGACCATTGTCATTATTATTCTGTAATAGTTTTTCCATGAATATTTAAAAATCTTTGTTACTGATTTTATTTCTTTGCAATTCAATTTTGCAAGAAATGCTTCATAACTATTTTCGGTAATGATACTATTCCATTCCTGATTAATATATTTGTAGTTAGGTTTGAAGTGAAAATTCTTCGTGTCGAAAGGTTCTTGTAAACTTTTGTTAAATTGAGCAATAATAAGGTTTTTATAAAAATCACTTTTAAACCTCTCATTTTCTTTTAGCTTAAATACTTCTTCTTTTAATTTTCTAATAATTTCTTTATTTTCAGAATCAGTTCCTCCCATTATTTCTGTAAAAAATTCAAGAACGACTTCTTCGCTAAAGAATAGATTCTCCCATTCTGCGACATTTAGTGTATAAATATTGCTTTTCTTTAGCTCTTCAATCTCCTCCTGAGATTTAAAATCTCTGTCAATTAATCCATAGTATGTTTTCTTGTAATTTTCTATGTTTGAGCCATTTAAAACCTTTGTATAATTTATAACTTCTTGACATGATCCTACAGAAACTACTTTGAAGTCACTATATAATATCTCATATAGTCTTCTATCATGATTCTCTGTAGATTCAACAAAAAGTATTTGTTCATTTTTGCTACCTATAATCTGAAGAATTAATTCTTCTGGTAAGACATCTTCTTTTATTTCTAGGATATTCCAAGTTTTCTGATTATAACAAAAGTCTTTTATCCAAAATTTTGTGCAGTCTTTTCTTGAGAGAGCAAATTCTATGTCATGTGAGACATAGACAAAGTTACAGTCAGGTCTTGCTACTTCTATTTTGTCCCATAGTTTTTGTAATAGTGATGAGTTCAGGTGAGTTTCTGTTTCATCAATAATAATCAGAGATTCGTTTGGAGTAAGTAGTACTTTGGTTATGAGATACAAAGAGGATCTTTCGCCATCAGAAATATTTTCTATGCTGTATGGTTTGTTATCGTTTAAGTTTTTTACTTTTAAGTCTCCACTTTCCGACATGAATAACTCACGATTAATGAATATATCATTCCAAATTTTGCAAATAATTTCTGCTTTGGTGTACAATCTTTTGTATTTACCAGTTTCTCTGTAGTTAATACTTGCTGTTGTGTGTTGAATCATATGTTGACGTCTGATTTTCTCGATATCCAAGTCAAAATCATTTTGAATAACATTGTTCTCAGTTTGTGATAAGAGTATTTGATTAAAGTCTATATTGTCTATTTCGTAATAACCTCTATTCTGTTGGTACACAGTATATACTGATATTTGTTTGCTAAGAGTCTCATCTGGAATGTTTCTCTTCGTATCTATTCTTATGGCTAGATCTTTATTTGCAAGTATTAGTTCTGTGTGTCCTTCGTTCTCGTTATTTACTTTAATAGATTTTGTAAGTGATGATTTACCCATCCCATTTGCTGCAAGAATAATACAATTACGAGTTTCAAAGCATAGTTCCTTTATATTCTCATCCTTACCATATTTTAACTTCATAAATAATTTTATTATCAATAATTTAAGTTTGTATTAAGTCTATCTAAGAAATATCTCTTCACATTTTTATCTTCAAAAAATACATAACATCCTTTCATTCCTCTTGTCATTAAAACTCTATATATGTTTCTAATTAGTCTACTAAGTTCTTCTGGTTTATCTCTCAATCCTTGTCTTCCAACATTGTCTTTATACTTGTCCCAATTTGCACGATATTGTAAACTGGCAGGATCAAAAGTCAATTCCCTTCCAACGATAACACCAATATAATCAAATTCTAAACCTTGAACTGTATGAATACATCCTATTTGTTCCTTACCAGCATCAGCTAGTGCCCATCTAGATCCAACCTTCCTAGAATTCCAAGGCATTTTAAAATCATATTCTTCAATATATACATCGCAGACTTCAGAGTCTGGGTTTCCATGTTTTTGGCTAGTCCATTTCCATGAATACCCTGCGACTATTCTTGCTTCTTGTCCTTCTAATATTTTTTGATCGATAGCATCTTTTAACTCATTTGGACTGTCAAATATTTTAAAATCAAATGTTCCTTCATCCCAACCATCATAGTTTGCAGTCTCTTTTATTTGTAGAGTGTTATCTAACCAATTAATATATCCATCAGCACCTGAACACCTATATTGTGCTGTTAATTCCATCTCTTTTATTTCAGCATTAAACATTCCAGCAACTCTTTTTATTTCTTCTAACGAACCAATGTCGTCAGGACGAATCATTTGTGATTCATCTACAAAAAAGATAGAGACCATTGCAGATTTAACGATATCTTCAACCTGATTTACTCCATAATACTGATATGCTGTACCATTTTTTAATCTATGAGCTTCATCAACAATTATTACATCAAATTCATTTTCTTTTGTGTTTACAAACCCAGCGGATCCCTTGAAAAGATGATCAATTATGGATCTCTTGTTTTCTTTTTTAAGTTTTTCTGCTATTACAGTTCTGTAGGCTGCATTTGGAGCGACAAACACAACATTCTTTCCTAGTTTTAATATTCCGCCAAGTAAGTTAATAGAGACAACAGATTTACCTGTACCAGGTCCTCCTTTTACTATTACAACTGATTTCTTTTTACCGTATTTTGCAATGGCTAGAGCCTCCTCATATGATACCTTCTGTTCGTCTATTAAAGTAAAAGCTTTGTTTCCTTTAAGAAGAGAATTTACATTATCAATTAGCTTCTTACTTGGTCTTATTTTTCCATTTTTAATTTTATAGAGGATATTTTCTCCTTTACCTTTTCCAACATATTTTTTAATGAAGTTTTGAAGTTTTTCTGCCTCATCCCTAAAAAAAAATGGGAGTTTCTTCGATTATTTCTTTATATTGTGGTGCAAGTAATGGTTCTGGATCTTTTCTCTCATAATTATGTAAAAAAGCACAGGAACTAGGATATATATTTTTGTTTGATATTTCTTCATTAAAGCTAGATAAGAGTGATTGATAAGAATTTGCTTGATAAGAAGGATGAGTAGTGGAAACAATAGAACGATTCATTATAGTAGTTACAATTCCATCTAGTTCTGTTGAATTAGCTTCTTGCCATTGTTTTAATTCTATAATGACAAAGTTGGGTCTATCGTTTTGATCATGTCCTGTTATTAGAAAATCAATTCTATTGGAGGTTGTTGGAATTACATATTCTATCAAGATTCCACAGTCTTCAGCTATTTCTGAATTGCGTACAACTCTTTCCATATAGTTCATGGAGTTTCTAAAAGCATTCTGCTCACTAGGAGCAGGTGCTTTTCCTAGGACTGTTTTGTATTGTTCTGTAATTATATCTGCTATACTATTGTTCTCTACATCTTTTCTGAATCCTAAAGCTGTGTTTTCGTATATTACCATTATTATAGTTTATTATATTTAGTTGATTTACCTTTCGACTTTGATACAGGGTACTTTTTTCTTGTTTCCTTTAATTTTCTATCTGTAACTTTTATCAAGTCAATATCTAGGTCATTTGCAAAGAGAATTAAATAGTTAAATATATCTGCTATTTCATCTTCTATTTCTTTTTTGTTTGTTTTTGAGAATTGTTTACTTTGTTCCATATCTAACCATTGATACAACTCCATAAGTTCTGATGCCTCTATACTTATGGACATAGCAAGATTTTTCGGATTATGGAATTGTTTCCAATCTCGCTCTTCTCTAAAAGCAAGAATTTTCTTTCTAAGTGTTTCGAGGTTTGTTTCCATATGGGTATTATAATACTTTTTGGTATATAAAGGCAAAACTTACCAATATGTTGTCTGGATTTACTTCTTCATTTTGTCAATACCCCATGTTATAAACTATGTCTTTGGAAAATCAATAGGAAATATATCTCTCAGTTGTTTAAAGATTTAAGTCAGATATACGTATTCAAACGATTGCTCTAATAAAAGCATTTAACTATAGTGTTTCTTATTCCTTCTATGCCTGACAAACCTAATTGTTATTTATAGGTCTTGACAAATGGCTCATATTGCGTGGTATAATCGGACATGTTAAAATAATCAAATCAATAATTTTATGAAAGAAGATTATAATTTTGAGAACCTACCTAATGCAGGTAAGGTGATTTCGTCCTTAAGATTAGTAGGTTACGATAATATATCAGCAATTGCAGACTTAGTTGACAACAGCTTAGATGCTGGTGCTCAAAAAATTCAATTGCAGATAAAACCAGAGTTAGAAGGGTATACTATATTTCTTGCTGACAATGGTTGTGGTATGGACGAAGATGTTCTAAATCAAGCTTTAAGACTTGGGTCTAATACGGAACGAGATGAGTATTCAGACTTGGGGAAATTTGGGATGGGTTTGGTGACAGCTTCTTTGTCTATATGTAGGAAGCTAGCAGTAATTACTAAAACAACAGGTGGTGATATCTTAACTTCTATTCAAGATATCGATGTTATTGCTGAGCAAAATAAATTTGTAAAAGTGCTTAGAGAGGCGAATGGAAAGGAGAAGGCACTTTTTGATAGCTTTTTAAAGAATGAGAAATCAGGGACTCTACTAATATTATCTAAATGTGATCAGATTCAAGATAAAAGTGTTGATAGTCTACTTAATTCCTTACATAAATCTCTTGCACAAATCTTTAGATTATTTTTAGATGCAGGGAGAGAAATTGTAGTTGGAAATACAAGTATAAAAGCATTTGACCCCTTAATGTTGAATCATAAAGATACGAAGATAATTAGTGATGAAACTTTCACTGTAAATACCGACGATGGAAACAAAGAAAGTATCCAAGTAAAGATTGTAATGTTACCTAATATAAAAAGTACAGAAGCAGAACTTGCTTACAATATCCGAAACCAAGGGTTTTATGTTATGAGGAATAATAGAGAAATTGCAGGAGGTGTTACACTTGACGTTTTTACGAAACATAATAGATATAATAGATTCAGAGCGGAAATCTTTTTTAATGGTAAATTAGATAATGAAATGCGTATTGAGTTTACAAAGAGGGATCTTCGACCAAAACAGTCGATCCTTCAAGACATTAAAGGTATTGTAACTCATCAGTTAGCTTACTTTGAAAAAGAAGCAAAGAGAGAACAAATAAGGCAAAAGGATCAAGAAGAGATACATGAACTGTCTGCTAGGGGGATTAAAGAAAAATCAACATTATTAGCGAAGCCAGAAGTAAAGATTGAAAAAAGAGGTCTACGAAAGAATCATCCAGGAGCATTTGCACCTACTAATACTGGAGATAGTAGGCATCCTGTTAATACTCAAGAATTGAAAAAGTACAATACAGAAGTTGAATTCCAAGTAAGAGCAATGGGAACAGGTGGAGTATTATTTGAGGCGGATCAAGTTGGAAAGAAAACGTTGATTACTTACAATTCAGATCATCCGTTTTACTACAAAGTGTTCATAGAAAATGATGATGATAATGTGAAGAAATATATTGACTTCTTAGTATATTCTTTGGCAACTGCAAAGCTAAAGATATTTAATGATGATGAAATTGAAAGAATAGAGAATTTTATGTCAATTTTTGCAAGTAATTTAAGAGTTCTTATGAAGTAAATTTGAAAAAGTATAATTATTTAGAAAAACAAGAGGACATTAAGTTAATGGATTTGCCCTTATCTAAGAGGTTGAAAGATTCTTTGTCTAGATTAGACATTAAAACATTATGTGATATACGGAAGATTGAAGAAGAAGGCTTTCGAAGGATTAACGATATAGGATATAAATCGATTAATGAGTTGAAAGAATTTCTAGATGAATTAACTCTTAGTTCTCAACAAGAGGACAATCTAATTACTGATGATGAACAAGTTGTGGATGTCCCAGAAGATGTAGAACCTGAACCAGAAGTACTTAATCTTTTAGACTGTTTTGAGAAAAAGTTATCTGAGCGTGAGAAATTTGTTATTTATAATCGTGTTGGTTTATATGGACCTGAGAAAACATTAGAGGAACTTGGTGAAATTATGGGGGGTATTACGAGAGAGAGGGTAAGGCAATTAGAATCTCGTGGTATAAGAATATTAAGAGATGCTTATACAGATGGGATTCTACAAGATCTTGTAATAGAACGATTTAAAGAGTATGGAGACAGGGTATCTTTTTTTAGTGAAATAGATTTAAAGAACAAGTGGTATCAGAAAGATAGTTTAATGAAAATTCTTCTCAATATATTTGATGATGAGTATCAGGTTATTACTCATACAAAACTAAGAACGGACAAAATACTTGCTAACAAAAGATATGCTCTAGAGAAAGAATTCGTAGACTTAATTAATGAGTTGTCTACAATAAATAAATTAGTAAGTCTTAATGATTTGTCGGAAAAGTTTAAAATCCCTGTTCATATAATAAAGGGTATTAATGGGATTCTAATCAAGGATGGAGTTGTCGGTTTAAATTCAAACAAGAGTCTATTTTATCGAGGGAATCCAGGGAAAATATATGCTACTTTGAAGAGATGTGGACAGCCTATGAGTATCAATGATATTTGTAAAGAGCTTAATTTTACACATAACCAAGTTAGAGGAGCTATTGAAAGATTGCCAGATGCTGTTAATGTTGGTCTTTCTATGTATGCTCTGAAAGAGTGGGGATACCTAGAAGGGTCGATATCGGATGTAGCATTTTATTATTTAAAAGAAGCAAATCGCCCATTAAGTTATAGACAACTTAGAAGCCTAATAGATAAACAACGTATCGTAAAAGAAAATTCTATATATGCAGGGTTGAGTAACGATGAAAGATTGGTTTTGTTAGAAGATGGGTATTGGGCACTAAAAGAATGGAAGTGTGATAATGTTTTTAAGAGGAGATATCAATATAAGGAATATGAAATTGAAGCAACAGAAGCTTTGTTAGACATTTTAAATAGTAAAAAAGAATTTATGTCTTTGAAGCAAATTGTTAAATTAATAACAACTAAATATGGCGATAGAGCATCTTCTAGCTTACCTACATACTATGCGGTAGTGAGAAACTTAAAGGAGACTGGTAAGTTAATTGAGCTTAAACAAGGACGTTTTTGTTATTATAAGATATCAGATGAAACCTGATTTTAAAGGATTAGGAAGGAGAGATGATAGTGTGAAGATAGGGTAGTATGTAATAGGTCAAGTAATAGTAGGAATAGATATGTTTGTTAAACAATACAGAAATAATAATGTTAAAGGTGTAATACTGTGTGAAATAGGAGATCCTGCATTAGAAATAGTATGTAAAGAAAGAGGTATAGATGTTGTTATCTATAACTTGTAGTACATCTATATAAGCTAATTGCTTTTTATTTATACAGGGGTGTATAATACGAACATATAGGGAGTTGGCACGTACTGCTCCCTTTTTCTTTTTATATCCTAATTACACACTTCATATCATATCTTTTAAAGAAATACCGCTGGTACCGTTCGGAATTTGACAGTTGGAATTTAGAACAAGTCTGGTAAAACAACATCGTCCCTTTTTGTAAATTCTAGAGGAAATCTACCATTCAATCTCTTAAATTTGCCACTACAACTAGTAAATTTTGTATATCTCCTCTTTAAAATGTAACCATTTAACCATAACTGTGCATGTTTAAAAGATTGAAAACTCCGTATGGATTTTACTCTATCTTCTAAATGTGAATTGAAACACTCTATCAAATTATTTGTTACAGGAGCTCTAGAGTACCCCTGAAAAGCAAGAAACTCATCCTTCCTTCTCTCTATATCAACAATTATTTCTAGACATACCTTGTCTTTTTTGTAGGTCTCAAAGATGCTAAACA